>JAFTDQ010000147.1 GCA_017454075.1 Clostridia bacterium | reverse complement strand
TATTATGATTTATCAATATTGCTTATATCGTTTTCTTCGTTCCGCCGGCCGTATGCGGACTCGTACCACTTACTGCTCTTGTTCCGCTCGATAAAGCTTGCTATCGGGCATGGGATGAAAATCAGGACAACCGCCGCGGTCAGAAAAAGAATGACTGAAAGGTCGATCTTCCAAGGGCTGTTCCCGGAGGAGAACGCGAAAAACTCCGAAACTATGACGAGCGGGAGCCACACGGCGAAAAGCCACATTTTCTCTGTTTTTCCGATTAAACGCCCGACAAGCACCGAAAGGATCATCACGGCAAACCCGGACGCTATCATTATCACGGCGCTCACCCCGTCCGTGGTCACATTATTAATGAGAAAAGACATCTTCCCGTTCCCAAGCGCTGAATTCGCCGCGAGGACAAAAACCGACAGTACGATAAAAGCTATAAGCGCCGGCCTGTTCTTCCTTTCGGTAAACGCATCTGACAGTTCTTTTATGAAGAGGAACAGCACACTCCAGAAAATGACCCATACGCATCGCGTGACAATCGTGTTGAAGCTATTTTTTGATGATGTGCTGAAAAGCGAAGCGACGGCAACGGAGGCGACTCCAAGAACGACCGTCACGGATGAAAGGATTATTCGCGCGGCCTTGCCGAAATGCGTCCTGAAAAAGGAATCCGCCAGCAGAATCAGAGCAACAGGAACGAGGTACATTTTTCCTGTGTAAATGAAAATGTTTGAAAACTGTTCAAATGGCCAGATAATCGAGCCGAGCAGAAGAAGAACAACTGGGACGGATAAAACAAATACGACCGCATAAAACACTTTTGATTTATTCATTGCTTTAATTCCTTTCGGATTTAGAATCTGTTCAATAATCTATAATTGAAAACCGGTTCCAGAACGCATCTTCAAGTTTGTTTCCCTTATCGGCACTCCAGATGTTAACGATGAAAGAGTCATCGTAAATGAAGCGGTAATACGTTCTGCCGTAGGTGTTTTCATAAACGAGCGCGTCTGTCTTTGTTCCGTTGATTTGAAATTCGCTATTTTGAATTGAAGTATACGAGTTCCTGAAATCGTCTGCATTGTCCGGCAAAGGAAAGTTCGGTTTCAGTTTCTTTATCGTTTCCTCGATTGTCATCTCATCTGTAAAAGCATCTGGAACCAGATCAAGATAAGAAATGCCCACCACAACCGTTTTGCCGTTGAAATCACAATAATACCAGATCCACGGCAACCCGAACAATTCTTCGGTTAAAACGGATATGTTCCAGTAGACGTCGACCCCGACTGTCATAGGAATACCGTCGATTGCCGGCTTTTTGAATTTAAGATCGCCGTTTGAAAGACCTTCAAACAACCTGACAAAATGACCGTTGATGTAACCTTCCCATCCCTCTTCGTTATAATGGCCATTTTCCACATACTGCTGTATTTTAATATGCTTCTCGGAGTTTTTGTCTGTTATCGAGTCGCGGAAATCGGCATAGCCGTTAAAAAGGAAAACCATGTTTGAATGGGCAGGGGAGCCTTCATTCGATTCAGAAAGCGTCCCCGCGTCGTTGTGTTTGGAAGTCATCCCTGAGTCGCTGCCATTTATGCCGCACGCCTGTGCAAAAATCATCACCGCAAACAACAATATGGCAAGGACAGTTCTTTTCGTTTTCATCACTTTCAAAAATCCTCCACGGGAGCAGATTTTTTCGCGCGGTGCGAATGATCGCTCCTGAAAAGCGAATTTTTCCCCGCGCACTGCCTCTATTATATATAACGCATGAGAAGGCCAAAATCCGACAGGCCTTTTAAAATAATTTTTTCATTTCCAACAAAAAGAACGAAAGTCGTCACAACTGAGTATTATTTTTGCAATAATCACGGCCCGGCGTCAGGCCGGGAAACGGAAAAAGCCGGCTTATACCGGCTCTCCGAACGTGTCGGGGCGTCCCGGGTCGAAAATCTCGTTCGCCCACATGAGCGTTACGAGGTTTTCCGTTTCCGACAGATTCGTTATACTGTGCGTGTATCCCGGGAGCATGTGCACCGCCCTGATATGCTCGCCCGAGACCTCGAACTCTATGACCTCGTCCGAGCCGATCCTGCGCTCTCTTATGAGCCCATGTCCCGAAACGACGATGAAAAACTCCCACTTGCTGTTGTGCCAGTGCTGACCTTTCGTTATCCCCGGCTTTGAGATGTTCACCGAAAACTGTCCGTGGTCTGCGGTTTTGAGAAGCTCGGTAAAACTGCCCCTGTCGTCCGACTTCATATTGAGATCGAAGGCGACGCGCTCCCGGGGAAGGTAGGAAAGATACATTGAATAGAGTTTTTTCTCAAAACTGCCGTCGGGTATCGGCGGCATGACGAGGGTTTCCGGCTGGGCGCGGAAACTTTTCAGGCAACCGACGATATAGCCGAGCGTCGCCCTGTGCGTGACCGGCGCATAGCAGAAGCGCCCGGAAGGGGACGGCCGGGGCGTGAGCCCGTCGTACTCCGTCCCGCCGACGGTCTCACCGGCCGGCGGATAATCCGCTCTGTGAGGGCGCCCCTCGAGGGCGTCGAACATCTCTTCGACAAGATCGTCTATGAAAAGCAGCTCGAGCTCGACCGCCGGATCGTTTACGGTTATCGGCAGATCGCGAGCTATATTGTGGCAAAATGTCCCGACCGCGCTGTTGTAGTTCGGGCGCACCCATTTGCCGACGAGGTTCGGGAAACGGTACACGAGTACCGGCGCGCCGGTCTCATTTGAGTATTCGAAGAACAGTTCTTCTCCGTCGCGCTTGGATATTCCGTACTCCGATCTTCCGAACCGCCCCGCGAGCGTCGCCTGAAGAGACGAGCTAAGCATGACCGGGCATCTGTTTCCGTGCTTTTTCAGCGCCCCGAGAAGAGTCGAGGCAAAGCCGTAATTTCCCTCGCGGAATTCTTTCGGATCCTTCGGGCGGTTGACGCCCGCAAGATTGAACACAAAATCGCAGTCGGAGCAGAATGCGTCGAGCTCTTCGGGGGTCGACCCGACGTCGTATTCGTAAATGTTTTCGATTTTTATCGCCGGACGGGTCCGGTTTTTTCCGTCTCGGATGTTTTTGAGGTTTTCGACCAGATTGCGGCCGACAAAGCCGGCCGAGCCCGTTACAAGAACGTTCATGTTTTTATCCGCGCCTCAGACGTCTTTTCTCCATACCATCCGGTCGACCACGCCCACGTAGCTCTGGATGATCTTTACTACCTTGTCCGACACGTTTGTATCGGTATAATCCGGTACCGGAACGCCGCCCTCGCCGTTTTCCACCATGCAAACGGCAGTATCGACCGCCTGAAGCAGACCTTTTGTGTCTATCCCCGAAAGAATGAAGCAGCCTTTGTCGAGCGCTTCCGGCCTTTCAGTCGATGTGCGGATGCAGACCGCCGGGATCGGATGACCTATCGACGTGAAAAAGCTGCTCTCCTCGGGGAGGGTCCCGCTGTCGCTCACGACGCAGAAAGCGTTCATCTGAAGGCAGTTGTAATCGTGAAAGCCGAGCGGCTCATGACGTATCACCCGCCTGTCAAGCTCAAATCCGGACGCCTCGAGGCGCTTCCGGCTTCTCGGGTGACAGGAGTAAAGGATCGGCATATCGTATTTTTCCGCCATGCGGTTTACGGCTCCGAACAGGCTCCGGAAATTCTTTTCGGTGTCTATGTTCTCCTCGCGGTGCGCGGAGAGAAGGATGTATTTCTTCTTTTCGAGACCGAGCCGGGAAAGGACGTCGGAGCTCTTTATCGCATCGAGATTGCGGGTAAGGACCTCGGCCATCGGCGATCCCGTGACGTACGTGCGCTCTTTCGGCAGACCGCAGTCCGCGAGATAGCGCCGCGCGTGCTCGGAGTAAGCGAGGTTGACGTCGGATATGATATCGACGATCCTGCGGTTCGTCTCCTCGGGGAGGCATTCGTCCTTGCAGCGGTTTCCGGCCTCCATGTGGAAAATCGGAATATGAAGGCGCTTCGCCCCTATCACCGAAAGGCAGGAGTTCGTGTCGCCGAGGACGAGAACGGCGTCGGGCTTCATCGCGGCCATCGCCTTGTAGCTCAGCGATATGATGTTCCCCATCGTCCCGCCGAGATCGTCGCCGACCGCGTTAAGATACAGTTCGGGATCGGAAAGCCCGAGGTCCCTGAAAAACACCCCGTTCAGATTGTAATCGTAGTTCTGCCCGGTATGAACGAGCACCGTGTCAAAGTATTTCCGGCATTTTTCAATGACGGCGGCGAGCCGGATGATCTCCGGCCTCGTCCCGACGATGATCATAAGCTTGATTCTGCCGTTTTCTTTCCAATTGGGGTATTCCATAGTTCATTCTCCCTGCTCATCGTACAGTTCTGCGTATTTTTCAAAACATTCATCGCGGCGGAACAACCCTGCCCGCCTGACGCAGGATTCCCGCGAATAAGGCTTTTCTTCAGCAAGACGGCGGATTTCCTTCTCCATCGCGTCCGTATCTCCGTACGGCACGACCGACCCGCACGTTTCGTCGATGATCTCGGGGCTTCCGTTCGTGTCAAATGTGACGACCGGCGTCCCGCACGAAAGCGCCTCGATATTGACGGTCGGGAAGTTATCTTCCCTCGTCGGGTTTACGAACAGATCGGCCGCCGAATAAATCCCGGCGAGCTCGTCCCGGTCCGCCGTCCTGCGGACGCATACGACCCCTTTGGGAAGAGCGCTTTCGGCCTTTTCGTCAATTCCCACGAGAACTATCCTGAATTTCCCGGGAAGCCTCTTCGCCAGTTCGGCAAAAACGTCCAGCCCTTTATAAACGCTCCAGTCAAACGCAACCCCGAGAAGCATGAAATCATCAGGCGATATGCCGTGCTCTTCACGGAATCCCGAAGCGGTCGGCCTGAATACGCCGACGTCTATGCCGTTGTTTATGACCTTGACCGGGTAGCAAGAAAGAAACGACTGCCTTACAAGCCCGGAAAGCCATAAGGAAGGGGTTACGATCGTCAGATCCGGAACGCCCGTGAACCATTTCTTTTTCTTGTTCCACATATACCGGGTTCTGTCGATGAGGGCGGCCGGATATACCGGCAGCTGCGGACATGAACCGCAACCGGTTTTCCATCTGTCGCAGCCTGCAAACGTAAAAAACGGACAGTGCCCCGTCATGCTCCAGCAGTCATGCAGCGTCCAGATCACGCGCACACCGCGCTTTTTCACGTACCTGAAAAGCATCGGAAGATTCAGATAACTGTTGTGAAGATTGTGAAAATGAAGAATATCGGGCTTTATTATGTCAAGTCTGCTGAGAAAACGCGCGGTCCGGGCGACGGCGAAACAGCCGTTGAGCCCTGTTATATACGCCAGTTTCTGATTTACTCTGTTCAGAAGCGATCCGCATATCACAATGTCGTTCTTTTCCCTGGGACGGCAGTTCCGGCTCCACGGATACGCGTTGTAAACCGTGTATCCCCGCGCTTCGGCCGCTTTCGAGATACCGGTCATTATCCCGCCGGTGCTTCCGTAATTACCGAGATTGATCGAAACGACGGTTTTCATACCTGTCATCTTATGCGTCTCATAACACGCGGACCCGGGATCACTGGTGCCCGATCCCGTTCAGCTCTTCTCTTACGTAATCCGTCGTGAGGAGTTTTTTAACGACTCCTTCGACGTCGAGTCTTACCGTGTTGTGGCTCGTGTAGCTCTCCTCCGCCTCGGTCTCGACCCTGCCCTTGACGAAGAACTTGTCGTAATTCAGGTCTCTGTTGTCCGCGGCGACGCGGAAATAGCCGCCCATATCATCGGACCTGAGACGTTCCTCCCGCGTCATGAGCGTTTCGTAGAGCTTTTCTCCGTGGCGTGTCCCGATAATCCTGGTGCCCGTGTCGCCGAAAAGCTTCCGGACCCCTTTCGCGAGGTCGCCTATCGTGGATGCGTCGGCCTTCTGGATAAAAAGATCCCCGGGGTTTGCGTGTTCGAATGCGAATCTGACGAGCTCGACCGCCTCGTCGAGGTTCATGAGGAACCTTGTCATTTCGGGATTTGTGATCGTTATCGGCTGCCCCGCTCTGATCTGATCGATAAAGAGCGGAATAACGGAGCCGCGCGAGCACATAACGTTTCCGTAACGGGTGCAGGAGATAACGGTCCCTCCGCGCTCGGCGGCGACTCTCGCGTTTGCGAAAATGACGTGCTCCATCATCGCCTTGGAAATGCCCATCGCGTTTATCGGGTAGGCCGCTTTATCGGTCGAAAGGCAAACGACGCGCTTAACCCCGGCGTCGATCGCCGCGTGAAGTACGTTGTCTGTCCCCTCGACGTTCGTTTTGACTGCCTGCATGGGGAAAAACTCGCAGGAAGGGACCTGCTTGAGCGCCGCCGCGTGGAAAATGAAATCCACCCCCGGCATGGCGTCCGCCACGCTCCGCGGATCTCTTACGTCCCCGACGTAGAATCTGACTTTTTTCGCGGCTTCGGGATATTTAGCCTGCAGGACGTGACGCATGTCGTCCTGTTTTTTCTCGTCCCGGCTGAAGATCCTGATCTCCCCGATGTCCGTTTCAATAAAATGTTTGAGTACGGTGTTGCCGAAGCTCCCCGTCCCCCCGGTTATCATAAGCGTCGCTCCGCTGAAATTGCTCATTTGTCTTTCCTTTCTGTCAAATCGCCCGCGCCGTCGCGGTCATCCGGCCGTTCGGACCGGATCAGAGTCTCCACCAGCGCAGACCGCTTTTTCTGAGATCGTCAACGCCGTAGATGCCCTTGACGTCGATCAGGACCTTTCGGCCGTCCTCTCCGTCGCGGAACATACTCCTGATCTTTTCAAGCGAAAGCTCTCTGAACTGTTTGTGCGCGACGGCTACGATGACGCAGTCCGCGCCCGTTATTTCATCTAAATCCGTCAGCGAAACCCCGTACTCTTTCACGGCGTCGCGCTCCGACGCCCACGGATCTGCAACAACGGGATCTATACCGAACTCACCGAGACGCTTTATAATATCCGCGACCTTGCTGTTGCGGGTATCCGGACAGTTTTCCTTGAATGTCAGCCCGAGAATGACGACTTTGCTCAGTTTCGGGGCAAGTCCGGCCTCGATCATCTTTTTGATCGCGGCGTCGGCGACGTAAGAGCCCATGGAATCGTTCACTATGCGCCCGTTCAGTATTATCTGACTGTGATATCCGAGCTTTTCGGCCTCATAGGTAAAATAATACGGATCGACGCCGATACAGTGTCCGCCGACGAGCCCGGGGCGAAATCCCAACGCGTTCCACTTGGTGTTCATCCCGTCAACGACCTCGTTCGTGTCGATGTTCATGCGGTCGAAAACCATTGCCAGCTCGTTCATGAACGCGATATTTATGTCCCTCTGGCTGTTTTCGACGACTTTTATCGCCTCGGCGGTCTTTATGCTTGAAACCGGATAGGTGCCGACCTCGATGACAAGATCGTAAACTTTTTTGATTTCGGAACAGCATTCCGGAGTCATCCCGGAAACGATCTTTTTAATGTTTTCGAGACGGTGGACCCTGTCCCCCGGATTTATTCGCTCGGGGCTGTAGCCGATCATGAAATCCTCTCCGCATTTCATCCCAGATTCGGATTCGAGAATCGGGACGCATACGTCCTCCGTCACCCCCGGATATACCGTGGACTCGTACACGACGATCGCGCCCTTGCGCAGATTCCGCCCGATTATATGGCTCGCGACCTCTACGGGAGACAGATCGGGGGTGTGATCCGAGTTTACCGGTGTCGGGACGGCGACTATTACGAACTCGGCTTCCTTCAGTCTTGTTTCGTCGTAAGTAAAATCGACCTTCGTGGTTCTGATCGCCTCGTCACCGACTTCTCGCGTCGGGTCGACACCGCTTTTGTAAAGAGCGATTTTCTCTTTGTTCGTGTCAAATCCGATGACGTTTACTTTCTTCGCAAAAGCGACGGCAATGGGCATGCCGACGTAACCGAGCCCGACAAGCGCGAGCTTAGCCGTTTTATTTATAAGCTTTTCGTACGTATTCATTCGTTTTCCCCAAATAAGTCATGTAATAAGAGACGCCTCATTTTAGCCCTTTCAGCAGGAAGGCCTCCGCCATGAGTTTCACGTTCGGGCGAAGATCCCTGATAAACATGGGAAGGATAAGACTGGTAAAGATCTGCGTGATGAGCGACGCCGCCGCCGCGCCGGAGGCACCCCAGACGGGTATCATGAACAGATTCAGCGCCACGTTGATCACGGCAGCCGCAAAATACATGTATTTCAGATACTTCTGTTTGTTCTCGCACACTATCCACGCGTTCCTCGCAACGCCGAGATAAGAGAAGATAGTGTACCAGGTTATGATGCTGAGGGGCATGGCGGCGTTCAGATATGCCTCTCCGTAAAGAATCCGTATGACCGGCTTTCCGAAAAGCACGAAGAACAGCGCGGCCGCCGCCGAGACGTAGATAACTATCGCGTAAAGCTGGCGGTTTTTTCTCTCGAAAAGTCCTTTGTCGGTCTTGTAAAGCCTCATTATCGTGGGGTAAATCGAATCGATTATCGCCTGAAGGACAAATACCCACATGAGATTCAGAGACAAGGCAAGCGAGTAATAACCGACCGAAGTCTCGTCGAGCATGTGTTTCAGCATGAACTTGTCGGTCTGTCCGTAGACGGCCACCATCATTCCCGAAAGGATGTAATGATAGCTCTTCCCGAGCAGTTCCTTTGCCTTGCCGAAAGAAAATGACAGCTTCGGTCCGTTATGTTTTTTGTACACGGCGAAAAGTATCGCCGTGACGCAAATGTGATCGAGAGTTGTGGAAAACGCGAACCACTGAACCTCTTTTTTGAGAACGAGAAGAACGATCCTGTACAACGACATTACCATGTAGGCGATCAGAGTTGCTATTGCGGTTATTCTCGACTCATACCTCGACTGGAACCAGTAATTGAGAGTATCCGAGACCTGGAAAACAAGCGACAGACTGCAGAGAAACGCGATCCAGAGCGTGAGCGGCTCCCCCTTGTCGACGACGCTGACCACGGCGACTATCATGGCTGCCGACGTCAGACTCGAAAGTCCCCTGAGAACGAGAGACGTGCCTATGGCCTCCCCCTGTTCGTCCGGGTGATCGACAAAATCCTTTATGATGACAGAGTTGATCCCGAGCGTGCAAAGCGAGGTAAAAAAAGCGACGTATGCGGCTGCGTAATTTATTATCCCGTAATTCCCGGGACCGAGATAGCGGGCAGTCAGAATGCTTATCAGAAACGAAAGCACCATCTGGGCGATCTTGCCCCCGATTATCCAGCCCGCGTTCTTTGCCTCTTTGTTGCCGAGGAACCGCTGTCTGAGCTGTTTCAGTAACTCAAGCATCAGAAACCGTCTCCAATGATTTTTTTGCGATCGCGCTGTAAAGGTAGATATCGGTAGCCTCTGATCCGGCAACGGACTTCATCCGGTAATACTCATCGGTAAAGCGAAGTCTGATTATCTCGTCTCTTATCGAGCCGACCGATACCGGGGATATAAACGAGCTGTTCCCGCCGCAGTCAACGTGATCCATGCCGTCCCACATCGCGAATACGCAGGGGACCTTGCAGGCGCAGGCCTGTTCCCATAGAACCGAATGTGTTCCGGGGAAAAACGACAGGTCGGACGCAAGAAAATAGTCGTACGTTTTTTCGGATGATATCCATCCCGTAAAAATGACGTTGTCGTTCCGGGCTTCCTCAAATCGCTCTTCAAATCCCGGCGCGACGGACCCGAACACGAGCAGCTTCACGTCCTTCATCCCCCGGACGGCCTCCATAAGCAGGTGGATCTTTTTTGGCTCGTCGATCTTCCCGCCTGTCACAATGAGAAAGGCGTCGTCCGATATCCCGTACTGCCCGCGGATGCGATCTCTTATCGTCTGCTTTTCCGCGAGGCGTACGGCGTCGTCGTCCGCTCCCATTATAAGAACGCCGGTTTTTTCCTTCGGAACGCCGAAGTATTCTTCGGAGTAGCGCTTTCTTCTGGGGGTTACTCCGTAAACCTTTGAAATTGCGGAGATCGTTCTTTTAACCCTCATTCGGTGAAACGCGCGGATGACGCGTCTCTTTATTCCCGAGGCGCCGTCGGCGTGGTTTCCGGGATCGAGATGATTGTCCTGGATTATGACGCATGACGGATTGATCTTTTTCTTGTATTTCACGGCGTCGTAAATCGAGCTGCTCACGAGCCCGTGAAAAAAAATCACGTCGGGAGAAATGTCTTTCAGAACGTCGAAGACCGCGATCCTCTCCGTCAGATTGTTGAGTATATGATTGCCGTAGTCCTTCCTTCTGAACCGTATCACCCTGACTCCGTCGCTGAGGACGTAGTCCCCGCACGGACCTTCCCGGACCTCTCCGCCCTCCGTCCTGAGATTTGTCGTCAGAACGGTGACGTCGTGACCGAGTCTTACGTGATATTTCGGCAGAAGATTATCCTGATATCCCCAGTAGTCGTTGTACGGCGCGCTCGCCGCTATGTGAACGATTTTCATGATTCGCCTCCGGGCGGACCGGCGCTGAAAACGCCGGCTTTTTATATCTCCCCGCCGTAAGCGTCGGGTTCATCGATGCGACGGTATGAGTCCGCTTCGTATTTGTAGTAGCAGCATTCCGTCATTCCGTTAATGATCAGAAATACGAAAAAGAAACCTCGAAGCCCCTCGAGAACGGGTTCGGCAAAAAAGTTTATCTGAATTCCGAGATAGACGCAAAGCAGAAGGTATCTGAACGACGCGGAATATCCCCTGTTCCTTATCATCCTGAGAGCGTGGACGTTCGTCACAAGCGAATAGACGATAAGCGCGATCAGCGGGAAAAGCCCGGCCACGCGCCCGGCGTCGAGCCAGAAATTGTGATAGTATTCAGTTGCCTTCAGACCTCCGAAAGGATGCAGGAAAGCGTTCGCGATGCCGCGGCCGATACTTGAAACGCGGTAATCATCCGCTTCGTTCAGATTGTCCCTGTCAATGTAGCGCTCGGAGAGATTCGTCGACTGAATATACGTTCTGACGCCGAACATGTCGGTGCCGTAGACGAGCGCGGCGATCCCGATAAGTATCAGGGCCGTAACGGCGAATCTTATCGCCGATGACATCCCGTATTTTTCTTTCAGGTGAACGAAAAGGACGACCGCCGAAACAATAAGCAGAATCAGGAACTGAGTCCTCGTTCCGAGAAGGAAGGCGTAAATGAGCGAGACGGCGGTCCCGGCTATTCCGGCGAGCTTCACGTACCTGTTCTTTTCAATGATCAGAAAATAGACGCTGAGCGAAAAAATCAGGGTATTGATACTCCCGCTTCCCGTCGCCGCGTGAATCGATTTCGAGAAGAAATCTATAAGTTCCCATCTTTTATGCCCGATATTTACGGAATAGTTCAGAACGGCGTGAACGGCGTATCCGATCAGCATGAAATAAACGCTTTTCCTGATCGTTTCCCTCGGGTCGTCTCTGCCGACCTCGACGGTGACCCATCCGCAGAGAAAGGCAAGGGCGGGACACAGAATGTAAAACTCTATTCCCTGTATATTGCGCTCCCCGAACAGAACGTACAGAACCGAGAAGAGCATAAGGGTCAGAAAAGACAGAGATTTTACTCCGTACAGAAAAATCTGCCGCTCCCTTGCCCACTGCCATCCCGCGATGACGAGCAGGCTGACCGCGATAAGCCCGTATATTTCGTTTATCGCTCCCGACGTATAGAGCAGAAACAGTAATTGCGGCACTTCAGCACTCCATGAATCTGTCCGTCTTATCCGCGCGTTTCTGCCTGCCCGATAAGACGGATCAGTTTTGCTGCCTGAGATACGTTGTTTTTTTTCTCAAGCACGAATTTTTTTGCTTCTTTTCCCTTTTGTTCAAGTTCTTCGGCGGGAAGCCCGAGGACCCGTCTGAACGATTCGCACAGTCCTTCCGCGCTCTCGTCTTCGGCGATATAAACAAAGGGATAATAATCCTCCGGCATTCCCGGCAGCTTTGTCGTGAGAACCGGAGTCCCGCTCACCATATATTCCACATTCTTCGAAGGAAAAGAATATCTCGTAAACTCTTCGCCCGTCGGGCGGGGATTGATGAGCAGATCGGCGCCGAGCTCTTCCTTTACTATCACGTCGTTCATGACCGTTCCGTGATACACGACATTACGGTGGACCGCCGTGATTTCACGCAGTTCGTCAGAAAACGGACCGTATCCGTAAATGTGCAGTTCGGCGTCCGGAAGATCCGCCATGATGAACCCTTCGACCATTGCGCCGACGCCGTATCTTCTGTCAAGAAAACCGGCGTAAATACATTTTCTGACGTCTCCGCGCTCCGTACGGGCGGCCGATTTCATCCCGGCGTCGCAAAGCGCCTCTATAACGGTATAAGGCTTGTGCTCAGGATTTACCGCTCCGTTCATCGCCTCGGTGAGAAAGACGTATCCGGTACAGTTTTTCAGGACCTTCCTTACCAGGCGGACGTGCCCTTTCCGGGTCCCGGTGACCATTTGTTCGGGGAGATCGGTAACTATCCCGATACAGGGAATATGCTTCCTTTTCGCCGCCAGGGACGCTCCGTAGGCCACGGAAGCGTTCAGAACGTCGACAACGACGGCTCCTCCGCGCTTTGCGTTTCCGCGCACCGAGCGATATACGGACGCCATCTGCCAGACGTTTTTGACCACGGGAAGATTGAGAACAGATCCGTAAACCCATTCGACCCCGCCGGACGCGACCCGGGACTTTCGCAGAAACAGCCCCCTGTGGTTGGCTTTTGTTACGGGTCTCCCCGTAACTGCGCGGACCTCCGCTCCGTTTGCGGAAAGGCCGTATATCATCAGACGGTTAAACTTCTGCGCCTGCTGACCCGGGACTATTAAGCTGCCTTTGAACAGTTCTTCAAAACCGTTTTCATCCATCGCCCCGGATACGTAATCGATCAACACGTTTGTTTTTTCCTTTTCAGAATCATAACCTTTTCGGAATCAGAGCGCGCAGAGAAGCTTTTCCTTCGCAGTTTTCTGCTCGGTAAGAACCTCGCTTAGCGTTTCGGCGCAATTGTTTTCGAATTTATTCCAGTCGATCCCGCGGTAGTAGTTCCATATATCGTCGGCGATCGTGGCGCTCCCGGGATCTATTGCAATCCCGATGCCCTTTCCGGTGATAAGATCCCCCATGAATGACCCTTTGGTGCTGATCTGAGGTATTCCGAAAATGATACCGTCGTAGTATTTATTCGCCATCGCGCTTTTCATCGTATGGTCAAGCCGGTACACATTGTGTATGATATCGGTGTTTTCGGCAAAAGCAAATCTTTCCCCGGGCATATACTGCCCGTGAAAATAAACGTTTCCGTATTTTTTTTCTCGCGCGTGGCGCTCCATGTCGCGGCCGGCCTGCTGCATTCTTCCGTAATAATGAAGTTCGAACCTGGGATCTCCGCCAAGCGAATCGATGATCTTCAAGTTTGTTTCGGCGTGCCTCACAAGTCCCCAGTACGAAATCCGTATGACCTCTCTGCCGTGATCCTTACCGGAATGTATCATTCTGTGACTGAGCGAATCTTCGGTATAATTGTGGACCGTATATATGTTGCCGAGGGCAGGCAGGTAGCTCCTGAAAGCGTCGGAACTGACAAAAGTCATCGCCGCGGATTTTGCAAGACCGCTCACAATTTTCCTGTAAACCGGAACGTATTCGTATGAAATATCGCGGAAATCAAGTATATAGCGCCCCCGGTAATGCCGTTTCAGATAATCAAGGACGGTAAGTCCCGGCGTCATGTGGAGAACTATTATTCTGTCGTATTTGTTCTTTCTGAGTATTTTCAGGGCGAACCGCCTGTATTTGCAGAAATACTTCAGCTTCTTTCTGAAAGGAAGCTGCTCTTCGAGATATGCCCTGAACACATATGTCTTCGTGACGCAAGGCGGAGGATCAGAATCCGGTTTGCCGTCCCTGTCCCAGTATATCAGCTCGATTTCAGTATCCGCGCGCTCAGACAGGACGTCAAGATAAAAGTTCATGTAAGGCATGTATGCGATTTTACCGAATCCCATAAGCAGCACTTTCATCTTTTACCTTCCCGTAATGATCTCCGCGTATCTCCGGCTGTTTGCGGTCTTCCCGAGGTGTTTCAGGAAAAAACCGTCGGCCGGCGCTCTGTCGTATTCGCTGTTTTTCAGACGCGAAACGGCTTCGGCGAGTTCTTCGGCGCCGTCCGGTTCGACAACCGTGCAGCCGGCTTCCTCTTCCGCCCGGCGGGCGAATCTGCTCTCCCTGCCGATCGCGAAAATCACCGGCCTGCCGCACGCGAGGCACGTCGCCGTTTTTGACGGCAGAGCCGTGCGGAATCCGTCTCTGATAAGCGGGATCACGTTGACGTCGGCCGCGCCGTAAACAAGCGGCGCGAGCTCAGGCGGCTGCATCGGGATAAACGCGACGTTTGTCAGTCCGTATTCATCCGCCTTTGCTTCGAGTCTTTTTTTATAAACCCCGTCGCCGATTATATAAAAGCCGACCGATCCGTCGTCTTTCATAAGCTTCGCCGTTTCTATAATAACGTCGGCGTTCTGCATAACTCCGATATTGCCGGCGTAAACCACCCTGAACCCGTTTCCGAAAAGACGTGAAACGGGCGAGAGATCCTGAGCGTCGTAAACCCCGTCGCCGTAAGACCAGTTATAAACGACGTCGATCTTTTCGGCGGGAGTGCCGTCCGAAACGAGAGTGTCCTTCATATCCTCGGAAATCGTTATGATGTGATCCGAGCGTCTGTATCCGCGGCGCTGCACGGCCGAAAGAAGCCGGAATACCGGGCTTTTTTTCGAAACAACCCCTCCGTACGCCGCGTTGTACGGAAATATATCCTGAACGTTGAACGTCAGAACGGCTTTCGGAAGTTTCTTTCTGACCGCGCTCACGGCGAACCCCGCGACGTTGTTCGACTGAATGAAAACCGCGTCAAACCCGGTTCTCATCAGTTTCCCGCACTTCCGGACGTACCCTATATCGGCGAGATACCGGGCGGCGAAATTGTTTTTGTCTGCCGCCCTGAATGACACCGTATCCGTCGTTACGCCGTATCCGGCAATACAGTCGGGGACGGACGGGCGTCCGCCTCCCGTGTCTTTTTGGATAATATGCACGGAGTGCCCCGCTTCGCAGAGCTTTTCAATGACGGCGAGCAGAAGGTGTTCGGACGTCGTACGGCTGTCAAAGCCGGTAAACATCCAGAAAAGTATTTTCAAGAGACCGCCTCCCGGCGTTCACCGCCGAATTCCGCCCTGACGCAGGTTTCGGCCGAGCCTGCCCCGTACTGTATGAACTCGTCCCTGAACCGTTTCGTGTTCAGGCACTCCGCGCCGTAGTCCATGCCGTTTATTCTTTCGAGAAGCTCGTCCTCCGTACGGCAGGAGCGGTTCGGATATTTGTCGTCTATGCTGAAATAAGTTCCCCGTTCGGCGAGATACGTGTCGTAGTCGTAAGCGTAGCAGAATATCGGCCTGCAAAGGATGGAATAGTCAAACGCGATGGCGCTGTAATCCGTAATGAGCAGATCCGCGGCGATCATAAGATCGTTCACCGCGGGATAGGAGCTCGCGTCCCGTACGAAATCGTCGAACCTTACCCCGAGGACCTTCGTCGTCTGATGATGAGCGCGAAAGAGAACGACGTACCTGTCCCCGAGTTCGGAGCGCCATTTGTCAAAATCTATCGGCGGCTTTATTTCATAGCTTTTTCCGCCGTCGGTGCTGTCCCTCCACGTCGGGGCGTAAAGGATAACCTGTTTGTCCGCGGGGATACCGAGTTTTTCCCTCATGAGAGCCTTGCGGTCATCCGCTGCGCTCCACAGCTCCTCGTTTCTCGGGAGACCGCACCTCAGAAAGCTGCTTTCCTTCGCCCGGAAGGCGCTTTTGAATATTCTTTCGTCGTAATCGCCGGAAACGCACAGAAAGTCCACGTTTCCGAAATTGAAGTCGCGGCGGCCGGGAACGTCGTTCCCGATATATTTGAGTGCGGTCCCGTGCCACGTGTTCAGATACCGCTGGCTTTTTTTCTTGAAACGGAGTCCGCGCTCTATGTTGGTATTGGTTATCCAGTATTTCGCCCTGAGAGCGGTTCTGAAATACTTCGGGGAATCAATTTTAACGGTGTCGAGCTCCGGGTACGCCGCCGGATCCTCAAACGCCCATACGCATCTGTATCCGCCGTATTCCCCGTGCGATCTGATGTAATCGTAGATCGCCTTCGGACTGTCGCCGAAGCTCTTTCCCATGAATGAAACGAAAAGAACGAGTTTTTCGTCCGTTCTGATGAAAAGCCCCGCAAGGCGCAGAAAGAATCCCGCGACCGCCCGGTAAACCGTCAGGAAAACGACGTTGTGCTTTAATATGTATATGAGTCTGTCTCTCATCGCTGAAGCCCTCATATATGAGATTCTTCGGAGGGATCGTCCGACGGATAGCGCGCAACCGTATCCCGGTACGCCCTTGCGTTGCCGAGATCGTACGATTTGCCGTTCACCATAAAGCCGAGCAGACAGGAGTCGCCGGAGATCGCCTTCAGCGCGGTCGTGAACTCTATCTCGCCCTTTGCGCCGACGACGTTGCCGAGTATCATTTCTCTGAGGCGGTCGAACACCTCGCCTGTCAGGATATACGCTCCGAACGCGGCAAGATACAGGTCTTCGGAGCCGCCCCGGCGGACGGCAAGGCGCCCTTCCGCGCAGTCCCGGGAGGGCTTTTCCTCCACCTCGGTACATTTAAGGACGGTTTCGTCCTCATCAAGCCAGCTGCCGCCGAAGATACCGTAGTTGTCCACTGTCTCAAGGGGCACGGACTGAAGAGCGACCATCGGTCTGCCGTAATTTTCAAACGCGCTGACAAGCTGCTGCGTGCACGGCTCGGGAACACTGCTTTTATATATCGTATCCCCGAGGAGCAGAAGGACAGGTTCGCTTCCGGCAAACGAAACGGCCTGATAAACCGCGTGCCCGAAACCCTTCGGACTGTTCTGCGTCACGAAGGTGATCTTACGAACCAGGCGGTTGATCCGGTCTTCATATTCCTTCATTTTGTCCGGAAGCCTCGCGTAAAGCTCTTCCGGGACAGGCTTCATAAGAAGATCGTCATAAATACGTTTTTCGTCCGGGCTGATTATCAGGCAGATTTCCTCTATTCCGATACGGTCAAGTTCTTCAAGCAGAACGAGAAGAACGGGCTTTACGAGTCCGTCCGTATCCACGACCGGGCAGAACTCTTTTTTGACGAACCTCGTTTCGGGATAAAGTCTCGTTCCGTATCCGGCGACCGGAATGATCGCCTTTCTGACTTTATTCTGAGGAAGGATCGTCAGAGGGTAGGCCGGTTTGCCAAGCGTTTTTTCGAGATAATCCAGCAGCTTTTTCTGACTTTCGGCGTCCCTTGCAAGAAACTGGACGGTTCCGTCCCCCTGGGATCCGACGCCCTTTCCTCCGTAGGTCAGCTCGCGGATACGACCGTCGTTCAGGAGGCCGTGAAGAACCGGAGCTGTCAGCTGTTCCGGACACATCGGGGCGACCAGTCTGTCGAAAACCTCCTGCGCCTCGTTCATAAGAGCACCGAGGCCGGGAGCGTCCCCCTCTTTTATCAGTTTTATCGCCCGGTCGGTTATGTCGCTGTTCAGCGGACCGAGCGCTTTGTGAACGTTTCTTTCCCGTTCGTCCCGGGCAAACGGATACGCGCTGTTAAGATCGGCGAGGATCCGTATGGTATCCTTGCCGGTCATCAGATCTGCAAATACGTAATAGAGCGGTTTTTTTACCGTCAGCCGTTCTATTCCGATATCGTTTCCGTCAAATTCCATCGCGACGGGATGAACGCCGAACGCGCACGCCTGATCGAGACGGCCGCAGCGCGACGGAGTCCGCTGTTCCCCCGAGTATGCGACGTCCATGATCCCTACGGTGTTCAGGTGAAGATCGTAGAGTTCGTTGAACGCCCTGGCGACGAGAACGCACACGGCGGCGGAAGAAGACAGACCCTTTTTCATGGGAAGATCCATACGGGTTATTACGATTGAGACTCCGCCGACGTTATACCGTTCGCACATACAGGACGCGACCCCGGCGACGTAGCTGAAATATCCGCCGGAATGGGCGGCGGCTTTCAGCCGCTCGGGTTCCATCGGGCATTCAAAGAATTCGTTTGCGCAGCCTTCCGCGCTGCTTTCGACCGAAAACGTCTCCGCCCTGCATGCTTTTGCGTAAATTCCCTGTTCCGTCCCGGTCACGACTGCTCTGCCGGGTACGATCTCCGAATTGAACAGCCGGTTGGTCCCGGCCCAGTCGCTGTGCTCGCCGAACAAACAGAGTCTCCCGGACGCAAACACGTCGATATATTTCTGATTGTCGGTCATGTGATAACTCCTTCGGGGACCGGCGGACTGCCCTCAGCCGTTTCGGGTCTTTACGAACAGCTTTTTAAGCGTCAGATTAACTTCACCGGCTATTTTATAGGTCCACCATGCGGTTTTTGCCGCTCTGACAAGTATACGCCGGCGCGGTTTCAGCGAACCGATATACTGAGCGTATTTCCGGATATTGGAGCGGAACTGCCGGTAAATCCCGCCGTCGCTGTCCCTGAGCATGGATTCGCAGCCCTTCGTGTTCCAGAAAAGATATCTGCGTATCAGCTTTTCGCGGCAGTGCGGCGCGTGTTCCGCGGACCATTCGATAAGTTCGTCGATCCGTTCCAGTTCGTGCAGATAAACCTCCGCCCGGGACGCTTTCGTCAGACCGGACAGCGTGTACCTGTAATGATAAAACGGAATGCGGATATTTACGACTTTTTCCGCCTTTTCGAAAAGATGGTATATAAAGATCAGATCATCCGTGATCCTCATATCCTCGCAGAAGCGAAGAGAACCGATCAGGTCTTTTCTGATGATTTTATTCCAGGTATAGGTGGCGACGGAACCGGAACGTTCCTCGATCGAATCGAGGCAGTCTCTCCGCCCTTCGAAAACGATCGGTCCGACGTTTTCTTCATGATGCGGGACGATCCCGATTTTATCGGAATATTCCTGCACAAAGCCGCAGGAGACGACGTCTGCGCCTGTTTTTTCCGCGGCGGCGACCATCCGCTCATACATTTCGGGATCAACGCGATCATCGCTGTCCGTAAAACCCACGTACCGGCCTTCTGCGTGATCGAGACCCGCGTTTCTTGCAGACGGCGCACCGCCGTTCTGCCTGTGTATTACCCTGATCCGTCCGTCTTTACGGGCGAGCCCGTCGAGCAGTTCTCCCGTTCCGTCCGTCGAGCCGTCGTCCACGGCGATGATTTCCAGGTCCTTCAGCGTCTGTGAAAGAAGATCGCCTATCGTCGTCCCGATAAACGGCGCGGCGTTATAAACCGGCATGATCACACTGAGGGTTTTCATTGTCCCTCCGCGTTTTACGCCTTCCCGGGATCCGTGTTGATCTCGTCGTGGTTTACTCTGCTCTCTCCGTCGACGGAGTTGGCGTCGTAAACGTCTTTTTTAATCTTGCTGCTGCTGATTTCGGGCGTGCGGGGAAGATAAACGACCTCCACGCCTTCTTCTTTGAGAAAATCGAACTTTCCCTTCCAGTCGTCTCCCATGACGAAGGTGTCGATGTGATACTCGTGCATGTCGGAGCGCTTCTGCGCCCAGCTTTCCTCGGGGATCACAAGATCGACGTAGCGGATCGCCTCGACGAGCGCTTTTCTCTGCTCGTAACTGAAATAGCATTTCTTGTGCTTTTCATTCCAGTTGAACTCATCGGACGATATAACGACGATGAGATAATCTCCGAGCGCCTTTGCCCTCCGAAGCAGATTGATGTGCCCGTAGTGAAGCAGATCGAACGTCCCGTAAGTTATTACCCTTTTCATGCCGCTCCTCCTTGTTCGCCGTCCGTCCCGGCTTTTTCCCGCTCTGACGCCGGGTCGGGGTCGAACTCAAGCGCCGTCACCTGCCCGGCGGCAACTCCTTCCGTGCTGTCCGGCGAGAACAGAATGCTGATCGTTTTGAAGATAAGCTGAAGATCCGTCATTATCCCCATGCTGTTTATATACATCAGGTCAAACTCGAGTTTCTCGTAAGGATCCGTGTTGTATTTTCCGTACACCTGAGCGTATCCCGTAAGCCCCGCTTTGACCTGAAGTCTGAGTCCGAAGTCCGGCATCTCCGCGCAGTACTGCTCGGCGATCTCCGGCCGTTCCGGCCTCGGGCCGACGACGCTCATATCGCCTTTCAGGATATTGAAGAGCTGAGGAAGCTCGTCCAGCCGTACCTTTCGCATAACCCGGCCGACCGGGGTGATCCTGTCATCCTTTTCGCCGGTGCTGAGCCGGGCGACTCCGTCCTTCTCGGCGTCCGTGCGCATGGAACGGAATTTAAGTATTTCAAACGGCTTTCCGTCTTTTGTGAGGCGGGTCTGCCTGTAAAGTACCGGTCCCCCGTCGCACAGTTTTACGGCAAGCGCCGTGACGGTCATCAGCGGGCTCAGTATTATTATCCCGACAAGCGACGCGAAAACGTCAAAAGCCCGTTTCACGAAGGCGTATTCGGGATTGAGCGTCTTACGTCTTACCAGCATGACCGGAGCGTCAAATGAGATTATGTGTTCCGACCCGCGCATTATGACGTCTCCGACGTGGGGAATAAAGAAACCGGGCTTGCCGTTTTCCTGACAGTATTTGAGTATGCTGTTGCGGCACTGAGAATTTACTCCTGCGACAAAAACGGCGTCAAATCCGTCGAGGACGTCCTTTATGCCGTCAAAATCCCCGTTGTACATGACCTCGGCGGAAAGCGTGTAGAGGCGCTCCACGGGCTTGCCTTTCATTGAATGGAACCGCATTTTGTCCCGCTCGTTCCGGTAAATCAGGAGAGTGCTTTTTGAGGCCGTCGTTCTGAAAAATATGAGATTGCCGAAATATCCCCACAGTATATCACCGACCGCGTATACGGGGAAAAGAGCGAGAAACGGCAAGGGATTGAGAAATCTCACCCACCCGATGCAGAGAATAACGTATATGATAGCGACGCTGAATCCCTGCGCGAGAAACTGCGCCGTTACGATAGATCTTATCCTCATGTATCCGAGGCGGAAAGCGTGATAAGTCCTGCACATCAAGGCGTAGAACACGGAGAAACCGACCGCGACGAGGATATCATATTTTTTCGCCGCGTTGGACGTTCCGAAGACGAACATTCGTCCGATAACCCACATCGCGATAAAAAGCGCGACCGTCATGACGAACTGATAGGCTTTCAGGACATACGCGGTATTCTCCGATCTGTCCGGCGCGGTTTTTTCCGTTTTTTTACTGCTCATTTTTTCTTCTTATCTCTGTGTGCTCTGTTCACGGGGATCCGCTTTTTTTTCGCCGCCTTCCCGAACCCCCTCCGCCTTCGCGACGGAGAATATCGTGCCGATGAAACACTTTACGTCAAATCCGAAAGCCGTGAAGCCGCCTTTTCTGATCTTTTCGGCGTATTCCCCGTCAAGTTTCGCCTTTTCAACGTTCGAAATCTCGTCGCGTCCGTTGATCTGCGCCCATCCGGTGAGCCCGGGGCGGAGCGAGTTCGCCCCGTATTTTTCGCGCTCTTCGAGCAGATCGTACTGATTCCACAGAGCCGGGCGGGGGCCGATAAGACTCATTTTGCCCGTGAAGATGTTGATAAGCTGGGGAAGCTCGTCCAGACTGCTCTTTCTGAGAAACCTTCCGGCGCGCGTGATATGCTTTTCCGGATCCGTAAGGAGATGCGTCGGGGTGTCGTGCGGCGCGTCGGTCCTCATCGTCCTGAACTTGAAAAGGCTGAAATACCTCCCGTTTTTCCCGACGCGTTTCTGCCTGAAAAACACCGGTCCCGGATCGTCTGCGACGATAACCAGCATTATCAGAAGAAAAAGCCAGGAAAGCAGTATCAGCGACAGGGATGATATAACGATATCGAACGATCTTTTTATAACCTTCTCGTACATATCCCGCCTTCGTTACCTTACCGTACCGGTTTTTTTGTATTTTGCCCAGACAAGCGCGAGAATCACGGCGTCTGCCGCGACGATGAGGAGCATCGATATCGGATAGCACCAGAAAAGCATATCAAACGTCTGGTTCGCGGGATACAGAAAGCTCATCCATATCGTTCTGAACCCGAAAATGCTCACGACCGAGTTGATCATTACGGCGCTCGAATACCCGAATGCCTGCAGCACTCCGTTGAAGACCGCCGAGAACCCGTACACGAAATACAGTCTCAGCATCACCTTCCCCCGTATGAGACCGTAGGTGACCACGGCGGGATCGGATGCGTTAAACAGTCTTATGAGCTCCGCCCCGAAAAGATACATGAGGTTGCCGAGCGCAAACGAGACGGCGACCGAAACGACGAGGCAGGCGATAAAACTCTTTTTCACCCTGTCGGGCCTGCCGGCTCCGATGTTCTGTCCGGCAAACGCGACCACCGCCGCGTTAAAGGCGTTCGTCACCGAGCCGATGTAACCCTCGAGGTTCCCGACCGCGCCGCTGCCGTTGATCGCCGCAGAGCCAAACGTGTTTATCTGGGCCTGGATCTGTATGTTGGCTATCGAAAACATGGCGTTCGTCATCCCGGCGGGGAGACCGTATTTGACGATGTGAAACGTCTCGTCCCGGTGCAGGCGGATTTTTTTCGGGAACAGCCGCGTTTCGTCCGTCTGGAAAATGAGGCACCTCAGCGTGAGAGCCGCCGCAAGATACTGAGTCAGGGTTGTCGCGAGCGCAACGCCGGCCGCGTTCATGCGGAACACGATACCGAAAAGGAGATTAAGCAGGACGTTCAGCACGCCGGCCACGATGAGAAAGTTCAGCGGCCTCTGCGTGTCCCCTTTTGTGCGGAGGATCGCCGCCCCGAAATTGTATATAAGCATCCCCGGCGCGCCGGCAAAATATATGATCAGATACTGGACCGCCATGTCGTAGGCCTC
>JAFTDQ010000146.1 GCA_017454075.1 Clostridia bacterium | reverse complement strand
TTATCACGTCAAGCTCGCGGCGGAGCCTTCTGCCCTCGGATTCGAGCTCGTTCAGCCGGCCTCCGTCGCCGCGCTTTGCCCTGAGATCGGTATGGAGCCTTCCGAGCGCCTTCTCCGCCTGAGAGAAACTGATGCGCTCGCTCCCTCCGTTCAGGATGTTCTGCACGGCGGTCACGACGCCGCCGCCCGAGGGTCTCGGGTCGGAGGCAGTAAGGACGGAGCAGAAGAGCTTTCCGTCGGGTATCCCCGTGAAAAACTCCCCGGGACAGAGCCCGGTCTCGATCTTCACTCCGTCCCTGAAAATCGATACCCGCCGCACGGCGCCTTCCTCGAAGCGCTCGAGCGTATAGTTCTCCCCGCCCTTTTCGATCTCGGCGGAGCCGCAGCAGGCCGAGCCGGAAAACGGCGTGTATTTTTCTCTCTCCCCGCGCTCGAAGCCGTAGAAAAGGAAGCGGATAAAGTCGGCGACCGTGCTCTTGCCGGCCTCGTTTCCGCCCTCTATTATATTCAGCCCGTCGGAAAACGGGATCTCCGTCCCGCCCATTCCGGCAAAAGACCCCACGCGCAGGGAAAGTATCTTCATGTCATCTCACGGGGGGCACGAAGCCGACCTTTTTGCGGACCTTCGAGAGCGTTCTGAACGCGATCCTCGCCGCGCGCTCCGCGCCGTCCTTCATGACGGATTCGAGATACGCTTTGTCGCCGACGAGGCGCGCGTACTCCGCCTGAAGAGGGGCGAGACCATCGCATACCGCCTCGCCTACCGCCGTTTTGAAATCGCCGTATCCGCGGCCGTCAAACTCTTTTTCGATCTCGGGATCGCTCTTCCCCGTGAAGGAAGAATATATCGTCATGAGGTTATTTATCCCGTCCTTGCCCTCGGCGCGGCGTACCGACGTCTCCGAGTCGGTGACCGCCCGGCGGAACTTTCTCATGATATCGTCCTTCCCGTCGAGGATGAAGACGCTGCCGTTTACGTTCTCGTCGGATTTGCTCATCTTTTTTTCCGGCTCGGCAAGCGACATGATCTTCGCGCCGGTCTTCGGGATATAACCCGTCGGCACCGTGAAGGTCCCGGGAAAGACGCCGTTGAAGCGCTCGGCGACGTCTCGCGTGAGCTCTATGTGCTGCATCTGGTCGACGCCGACGGGAACGAGGTCCGCCTGATAAAGCAGGATGTCGGCCGCCATGAGAACGGGATAGGTGAAAAGACCCGCGTTTATGTTGTCGGCGAACTTGCGGCTTTTGTCCTTGAACTGCGTCATGCGGGAAAGCTCCCCGAACATTGTAAAGCAGTTCAGTATCCACGAGAGCTCGGCGTGCGCCGGCACGTGGCTCTGAACGAAGAGCACGTTTTTATTCGGGTCGAGCCCCGCCGCGAGGTAGAGCGCGAGCGTCTCGTAGGTCCTCCGGCGCAGCTCGGCCGGGTCCTGTCTGACCGTTATCGCGTGCATGTCGACGACGCAGTAGAGACAGTCGTACCGGTCCTCGAGCAGCTTCCAGTTGCGTACCGCCCCGAGATAGTTTCCGATGGTGAGCTTCCCTGACGGCTGAGCGCCGGAGAATATCCTTTTTTTCTGTTCGGCGGCGTTTGCCGCCGCGGAGTTTGTTTCCATATCCTTTGCGAGTTTACCTCTTCCGTGAATAATTGAATAAAAAATCCCGTATATATTATAGTCTTCCGCCGCCGGAATGTCAAGGACCGGGGCGGTCGCCCGCCCCGGTCCGGGGACTATTCTTTTCTGCTTATCAGTTCCGCCATCGAGGCGTACAGGCGGTCCGGCTCGACCGGCTTCGACAGATGCGCGTTCATACCCGCCTCGATCGACCGTCCGACGTCTTCTTCAAAGACGTTCGCCGTCATGGCAATAATCGGCACCGACGCGGCGTCGGGTCTTGAAAGCGCCCGTATCGCCTTCGTCGCGCTCAGACCGTCCATGACCGGCATGCGGACGTCCATCAGGATCACGTCGTAATATCCCGGTTCGGATTTTTCGAACATGGAAACGGCGATCTGCCCGTTTTGCGCCCGCTCCGCCGCGACGTCCTCGAGCTCGAGAAGTTCGGAGAGGATCTCGGCGTTTTCGTCGACGTCCTCGGCGTTGAGGACCCGCCTCCCCCTGAGCGCCGTCAGGTCGGCGGTATCCCCGGCGGAATCGCCGCCGGCCTTTTTTTCTGATATCCCGAGCGGGACGGTGACGGTAAAGGTCGTCCCGACGCCCTTTTCGCTTTCGACGTCGATCCGCCCGCCCATCATGTCGACGAAGTTCTTTGTTATTGCCATACCGAGGCCGCTTCCGCCGTAGCGGTTCGTCGAGGTCGCGTCCTCCTGTGAAAACGCCTCGAATATTTTCGGGATGTACTCCTTGTCCATTCCGACGCCGGTGTCCTTGACCGTGAAGCGGAGGAAGCATTTTTCCCCGTCGGAGCCGGTCTCCTCGGCCGTCAGGGAGACCCTGCCCGGCGCGTCGGTGAACTTGACCGCGTTTCCGAGGATGTTTATGAGCACCTGCTTGAGCTTCATGTCGTCGCCGATATAGAAATCTCTCAGATCCCCGGCGAGCCGGCATTCGTAAGTCAGCCCCTTGTCGGCGCACTGTCCGTTTATTATGACGCCGATCTGTTCACTGAACTCTCTGAATGAGAATTCTTCGCTTTTCAGCACCATTCTGCCGGACTCTATACGGCTCATGTCGAGTATGTCGTTTATCAGCCCGAGCAGATGTTTCGCGCTCGCCCCGATCTTTTCGAGGTGGTCGCGCGTCTTCGGCGAAAGGTTCTCGTCCCTGAGGGCTATGTTGTCAAGACCGATTATCGCGTTCATCGGCGTCCTTATCTCGTGGCTCATGTTGGAGAGGAAGCTCGTCTTTGCCCGGCTGCTCTCCTCGGCGAGGAGCTTTTCGACCTCAGTCTGCCGCTCGCGCTTCTGGATTGTCGAATATATCCCGAAAAGGATGACGAGCGACACAACGATGAGCGCAATCTGGACGACCGTTGATATGACGAGCGTCCTGTCGACCCCGTCCATCACCTCGCGCAGATACTGTTCGGCCGGCTTGGTCGCCCCGGATATCGTGTCAATCCCCGCCTTCTCGAGCTCTCCGTTGTAATATTCCTGTATCGGCGCGATGGAGCGCTCTATCGCGCTGTTCTCGTTCTGTCTCATCCACACGCTCGACGTGAATATGACGAGCCCGAGCAGTACGATCCACGCGATGGTCGACCGCCCGAGACGCCTTTCGGTATCGCGGTTCAGGAGCACCTTGAATACTATGAACCCGAGAATGCCCCACGCCGCGAGGATGAGATAGGATTCAGTTGAAAGCGCCTTGACCGGCGAAATGTTGGGTATCAGGAACTCGGCCGCGAAAAGCAGCGAAAAGATCAGTCCGGCGATCCCGGTGACGCATACGGCGCGGTTTTTCTCCTCCCTTGCGGTCCTGAACGCGGCGGCGGAGGCGAAGGCGTAGGCGATCACCGCCCCGACCGTCGTCACGTCGACGATCCAGCTTATCGCGGTCCTGCCGAGGAACGGAAAGGGGACCGAGATCGCAAGGATTATGAGTATAGCCCTGCCCGGGACTCCGTTTTTGTCGCGGCGGCCTACGCTTTCCGGGATAAGGCCGTCCTCCGACATCGAAGAGACGAGGCGGCTGAGAGCTATGAAATTGCCGATGAGCCCCGTGAAAATGCCGCAAAGCGCCGCGACGCCGAGCACCGCGGGACCGATTGGCCCGAGCGCCGCGAAGGCGGCGAAAAAGGTCGGCTGAGACTCAAGCCCCGACCGGGTCCCGAGCCCGGCGACGTATTCCGTCCATGAGGCCGCGCCGTCCGGACGGGCAGTCACGGCGAGGACCGAAAGGGCGGCGTAGGCGACGCCCGCCGCGATTATCGCGAAGGTCATCACCCGGAAAGTCTTTTTAAGCGGATATTTCGCCTCGCCCGCCGAGTGACATACCGATTCGAACCCCACGAAGGCCCAGGGAGTGAGCGCGAATATCGTGAAGGTCCCTGCAACCGGGGCGTGATCCGGCGAGAACGCCGGTTCGATACTTCCCCGCCCGCCCATGGCGGCGGCAAAGCACGCGACGATGCCGCCGAAAAGCAGCACCGAGCTCACGATCTGCGTCCACTGCGACAATTTTTTCCTGAGGCATATCAGAGCGGCGACGACGAGCGAGCCGACGGCGAGGATAATCTCCCCCATATATACGTGAAAGCCCGCGATCTCGTAGTGGAATCCGAACTGAAACGTCCCTCCGAGGAGCGTGCGCGCGATAAGCGGGAGCGCCGAGGCGTTCGCCCATATTATCGCGACGTAGGTGAGGAGAAGGAACCACGCGCTGAGAAAGCCGTGGTCGTAGCCGAAGGCCTTTTTGGTGAAGGTGTAGGTTCCGCCGCCGTCGGGATAGCGGTTAATCAGAAAGCCGTAGTTCTTTGCGAGCACGATCATGACGATCGCGCCGAGCGCGATACCTATGCAGGTCCCGACGGGTCCCGCGAGGGGGAGAAAAGTCGTCCCTGGCATCACGAACGCGCCCCAGCCGACGCTGCACCCGAAGGCGAGGGCCCACGCCCCCGCGGCGGTCAGATACGGAGCGGACCTTTTTCCGTCCGATACTATTTCGTTCATTCTGTGATCTCTTTTCAGACTGTCGGATTGCGGGTATTCCCCGTCACTGAGCCGAATAGACGGCGATGAGCTCCGCCGCGCGCTTTCTCATTTTCTCGATCTCGGCGATCTTTTCCCTGACCTCCCGATCGGTCATGCGTCTCTCTTTCCCCGGACGGAACTCTTCCGACAGCTCGGAGGCGACGGCGGCGATATTGACGAGTCCGAGATTGAGACACACGCCCTTTATGGCGTGGGCGCTCTCGAAGACCGCGGTGCCGTCGAGCGTTTCGCCCGCCGCGCTCAGCGCCGCGAAAACGGCGTTTTCGGGGACCTTTCTTATGTGTTTGTCGATGAGTTTTTCAATTCTGAGGACGGAGATCGCCTGATCGTAGCTCCCTCCGATCCCGTCGTATAGTTCGCGAAGCGTCATATTACCGGCTCCCTTCGGTGTCTGTTTCTCTGATATCGGCTTTTCCCGGCTCCGTCTTCGGCCGGAGGTGCTTCCTCAGCGTTGAGTAAAGCAGCTCGGCGTCGGCCGATCCGCAGAGCCCGGCCGTCAGTTCGTCGAGAGAAAACTCCCGGGCGGACCCTCCGTCGTCTCCTCCCTCTCCGTTCAGCTCGAGTATGTTGTTTATAAGCCCGAGAAGCCCCCGCGAGCTCTGTCCGATCTTTTCAAGTATCACGCGCGTATCGGGATCGAGGTTTTCTTTTCTCAGAGCCTGAGCGTCCAGCCCGATTATGACGTTCATCGGCGTTCTCATCTCGTGGCTCACGCTTGAAAGGAACTCGGTCTTGCTCCGGCTGCTCTCTTCGGCGGCCATGAGCTTTGCCCTCAGATGCTCGCTTTCGGATATCTTTCCCGTTATCCCGTTCAGGGTGAGATACATCACGAAGACGAATATGCTCCCCCCGAAAAGGATGCCCGAAACTATGAGATCGGGCTTTCCGAAGATCCCCACGGCGAGGTATCCGAGAAGGAAAAGCACGAGGAGAACCACCGGGAAATACAGCACGAATCTGTTTTTCCCCCAGTTCTCGAGTTTTCCGTTCTGATGCGCGAATCGCAGGAAGCCGATGATGTTAAAAAGCATCAGGGCGCTCCCGACGTATATCATTCCGTCAATGATCAGGTCCATTTTCACCTCGGTCGGTACGAAGGTTTTTCTTAAAGGCGTACGATGCCGCTGGCGACACCGTACGCCGGATTATGTTCTTTTTTTGCGTTTTTTGCGTTTTCCCGGCGCGTTCACACGCCCCTGAGGGATATCGTCATATCGGGGTGCGAGGCCGAGAGCCGCGCTGTCATGTCCCGAAGCTCCGACGGGAGATATCCCGTCACACTTCCGTCCATGACCTTTTCCGAGGCGCGGTACGCCTGGAGATAATAATTCTGTCCGGGACCGAGCAGATCCGCGATGGTCTCAAGATCGCCGTATTCGTGAAACGTCTTCGTGACGGTCGTCCGGAACTCGTGCGGGACGCTCGATCCCCTGAGCACGCCGACGCTCTCGGTCACGCCCGAGAGGTCGAAGTCCGCGCGCCCGACGGTCTGCCCGTATTTTTCCGGCTTGTTCTTTATATCCATCGCGACGTAGTCGCAAAGCCCCTCGTTCAGCATATATCTGAGCTCGGACGGGAAGGTCCCGTTCGTGTCTATCTTTACGAGAAAGCCGAGTTTTTTCACCTTTTCGGCAAAAAGCGGCAGGTCTTTCTGCAGCATCGGCTCGCCGCCCGTCACGCATACCCCGTCGAGTATCCCGCGGCGCCGCTCAAGCAGTTCGAGGACCTCCTCCTCGGGTATGACGGGATACGCCCCGGGGTCGAGCACGAGATCGGAGTTGTGACAGAACGGACAGCGCATGTTGCATCCCCCGGTGAAAACGGTGCAGGCCGTCTTTCCAGGGAAATCGAGCATCGTCAGCTTCTGAAAGCCGTGTATTTTCATGTCGTTTCTTCGGGTTCCGCGGATTCCGTGACCGGCGCCGTGCTCTCCGGCTCGTGCGGATCAGTCGTTTCGGGCGGGCTTTCGGTCTCATATTCCGACACAGCGGCTGAAGAACCGTCCTCCGCTGCCGGTCCGGGCGGTATCGAAGACATCTCGTCGGTGACAAAGTCCGTTACGATACCGGTGACAGGGTCGGTCGTACCCGGGATCCCGGTCGTCTCGCCGGACGGCGCGTCCGTCGCGATATCTTCGGTCGTCAGAACGGGCGGCTCGGTGGTCTTGTCCGCCGTTACCGGGGAATCCGCCGTGCCGAGCGGAAGTTTTTTCTTGAGCGATTCCCTGATCTTGTCGAGTTTCGGCAAAACCACGGACATACCGCGCATCCTCGCGTATGTATATTCACCCGAGCCCGGCACGCTATAGCTCTTCACCTCGTTTCCGATAAGCGGATAGAGGGTGCTGACGAGACCGAGGAGCTCGGTCGACGTCATTCCGAATAGCCGTATGTAGTTCTTCACGTTGTCGACGAGTTTGAGTATCGTCGTGAGGCTCGAGCTCTTGAAACGGTTGTAAACCGACATGAGGAGCTTCCTCTGTCTTGCCGTGCGGCTGAAATCCGAATCTATCTTTCTGATACGGGCGTAGGCGAGCGCCATTCTGCCCGGGACGTTCTTGTTCAGCCCGATTTTCGCGACCGAGCCGTCGGGATATTCCCCGAAGCCGTTCTTTACGAGGTTGTTGACCTCTTTTTCGGTAAAGCTCAGGTCAACTCCGCCGAGCGTGTCGATTATGTCGATGAAGGATTCGAAGTTGACGACGACGCCGTAGTCGCAGGTGATGCCGAAATTGCGCTTCATGACGTCGAACATCATCGGAAATCCGCCGAACTTGTACGCGGTATTCAGCCGGTTGTCGGAATAGCCGTTCCCGAGCTTGACGTACGTGTCCCTGAGGAAGGAAACAAGGGCTATGCCGCCCGTCGACGGATTGACCGAGAGCAGGATCATGGAATCCGACCTGCCGCGGGATTTGAAATTGCCGTTGTCCTGACCGACGAGCATGATGTTGATGAGCCCGTCGTCGCCGAGATCGTGCGCGTCCTCCGGCCAAACGACCGAGGCGGGATCCTGATACGTCACTTTTTCGCTCGTGAGGCTCGATTTGCCCGGCGCCGTCATCGTGTCGCCGTGAGAATCGCCCTCCGTCGTGACGTCATCTCCCGTCGTGTCGGGATATGAGTCCTCCGGTGATGTCCCGGGCTCAACGGTTTCCGTGTCTGAGGTTTCGTCTGTTTCGTCGATCCATATATGGGACTCGTCGGGATCGTCGGTCACGAAATCCTCGCTTTCCGGCGGAACGACGTATTCCTCGGTCTCCGGGAGGATTATCTGATTGAAAATGTGCTGGTAGTAAGCGAAGCCGATCCCGGCAGCGACCACGGCGAGCCCGACGACCGAGATCAGCGCGATGAGCGCGATCTTCAGCCCGGTCGGCATTTTTTTCTTCGGAGCGGGCACCACGGGTCTGTCCCCGGCGCTCTCAGCACCGTCCGCTCCGGCCTCTGCGGCTTCGCTTTCCTGTGTCTCCGTACTGTCCGCCCCGGCCTCTGCGGCTTCGCTTTCCGGTGTCTCCGTACTGTCCGCCCCGGCCTCCGCGGCTTCGCTTTCCGGTGTCTCCGTACTGTCCGCCCCGGCCTCCGCGGCTTCGCCTTCCGGTGTCTCTGTGTTGTCCGCTCCGGCCTTGCCGGCGGCGTTTTCCGAGTTGTCAGCCGCCGCGTCCGGGAGATCCGTCTCCGGGGACTCCTTTATTTCTTCTTCGTTCATTTCAAAGTCTGTCCTTTTTTATACCGTATAATCATAATCGGATATCACCCGATCGGGAGCTTTTTCCCGAGAGACTCTCTGATTTTTTCGAGTTTGGGAAGCAGTACCGCCATTCCGCGGACCTTGACGTTCGTATACTCGCCCTTCGCCGGCACCACGTAGCCGTCGATCTCCCCGCCGAGGAGGGGATAGAGACTCGATACGAGACTGATGAGCTCGCCCGAGCTCATGCCGTATATCCTGACGAAATCGGAGGCCCGGTTCACGAGATCGAGTATTTTCGAAAGGCTCGCGCCTTTCAGACTGTTGTAGATCGAAAGGATGACCTTCCTCTGTCTCGCCGCGCGGCTGAAATCCGAATCGATCTTTCTTATCCTCGCGTAGGCGAGCGCCGTCTCGGACGGGACCTTTTTATTCAGCCCTTCCTTTATCATGCCGCCGTCCGGCATCTTTCCGACCCCGCATTTTTCGGTGAGGTACTTCACTTCGGCCTCGGTAAAGGTGAGATCGACGCCGCCGAGGATGTCGATTATGCTCTTGAACGAGTCGAAGTTGACGACTATCCCGTAATCGCAGGTTATGCCGAAATTGAGCTTCATGACGTCGAACATGAGCGGGAACCCGCCGAACTTGTACGCGACGTTCAGGCGGTTGTCGGCGTAGCCGTTCCCGATCTGAACGTACATGTCACGCAGGAAGGAGACCATCGCGATCTGTTTCGACTTCGGATTGACGGACAGGAGGATCATCGAGTCGGATCTTCCCCGCTTGCTGAAATTGCCGTTGTCCTGTCCGACGAGCATTATGTTGATGAGCCCGTCGTCGCCGAGCGGGGCGAGGTCGTCCGGCCAGACGATCTCGACGGGATCCTTTTCCTCAAAAGTCGTCGATCCGGGCACGGCCGACGTGTCGCCTCCCGATACGGGAGGGACGTCCGTCCCGCCGCTGTTTTCGCCGGCCGGCGAAGAGCTCTCTCCGGTATCGTCGACGAACCAGGGGTCGCCGCCCTCGTCGGTCTCGAACTCGTCGCTCCCCGGAGGGATGACGTCGACGACGGTATCGGGAAGGCTTATCCCGCTGAAAACGTGCCTGTAATACGCGTATGCCCCGATCGCCGCGGCGACTGCGACAGCGACGATCACGCCGAGGACGATGAGGACCGCCTTCAGCGCCTTTTTGCTGCTTTTGCCCGGCCTTCCGGGCTTTCTTCTTACTCTGTCATCCATTGATCGTTTCACCTGTCATTCAAGCGGGAGCATTGTCTCGAGCAGATTTCTGAGTTTCGTAAGATCGGGAACGAGGACCGACATTTTGCGTATGTACGCGTAGTAGAACCCGTAGTTTCCCGGGATCCTGCCGTTCGTTATCTCGTTTCCGAGAAGCGGATAGAGCCGTACGACGAGCCCCAGGAGCTCGTTCGACGTCATTCCGTAAAGCCGGACGAAGTCAGTGATCTGCCCGACGAGGTCGAGCACGGTCCTCAGACTCGCGCCCCTGAACCGGTTATAAACCGAAAGGAGAAGCGCTCTCTGCCGCCCGGTCCGCGTGAAATCGGAATCTATCTTTCTGATCCTCGCGTAGGCGAGCGCCGTGTCGGACGGGACGTTTCTGTTCAGCCCCGCCTTTATCATCGTCCCGTCGGGAAGCCTTCCGACCTTGCATCTCGATATGAGGTAGTCGACCTCCGCCTGTGTGAACGAGAGGTCAACTCCGCCGAGGGTGTTTATGATCTGCTCGAAGGAGCTGAAATTGACGACGACCCCGTAGTCGCAGGTTATGCCGAAATTGCGCTTCATGGCGTCGAACAGCAGCGGAAAGCCCCCGAACTGGTACGCCACGTTCAGACGGTTGTCGGAATATCCGTTCCCGAGCTGAACGTAAAGGTCGCGCATGAAGGAGATCATCGAGATCCCGCCGGTCTTCAGATTTACCGACAGGAGGATCATCGAATCCGATCTGCTCCTCTCGCTGAAGGTCCTGTTGTCCTGACCGATCAGCATTATGTTGATAAGCTCGCCGTCGTTTATCGGGCGGACGTAGGACGGCCACACGACGTCCGTCGGGCTTACCGTCGGAATGACGTCGGGATAGACGACCGGCGGCTCGGTCACCGGCTCCGGAGGAATTATCTCCGCGGTATCGGACGCCCCCGGCTCGGTGTCGGGCGCCGGCGGCTCCGTGTCGGACGCGGGCGGCTCCGTGTCGGGAGGTTCCGTCTCGTCCGGTCCCGTGATCTCCGGGGTGTCGGGCGCCGGCGGTTCTGTATCCGGCGGGACCGTGCACGGCTCGTCGGTAACCGGCTCCGGCGGCTCGGTGATATCAGTGTCGCCGATATCCGTGTCGAGGGGATCGGTCACGGTGCCGGACGGCTCCGTAGCCCCCGGCCCGCTCTCCGTCGTGACCGGCGCGACGGGGCCGGTGTCCTTCGTCGTTTTGCCGCCTCCCTGAGTGTCCGGGTTCCCCTCCGTGACGGGTCCATCGGTCGCGGGTTCTCCCGATACGGGATCGGCCGGCCCGGTCGCCGGCGCGGACGGCTCGGTCGCGGGCGGCGCGGTATCTTCGGTATCGACGAAAGGATCGGTCTCGATCTCCCACCAGGGCTCGTCGGTCTCAAAGAACTCGCTAGACGGCGGTATCACGTATTCCACCGTCTCGGGGAGTATTATCTGATTGAAGACGTGCCTGTAATACGCGTACGCCGAGACCGCCGCTGCTATCCCGAGCGCGACGATAACGCCGAGGATGATGAGGATCACCTTCAGCGCGGTGTGTTTCTTTTTCGGCTTCGGCGCCGTTCCGGCGGCGTCCGGCTTTCCGGTTTCCGGTTTGTCGGGTTTATTCATTCAGTCAATCCGCCCTTTCGCGTTTTTTATCCTGACTGCCGTAATATCCTCCGTAATATCCGTACCCGTAGCCCTGCGTGCTCTCGGAAGACATGTTGAGAACCGCAGCGATCGGGACGGCGCTGCAGAATCTGAGCTGTTCTATGGACTCCTCGACGGAATGGACCGACGTGTGTCCTCTCTTTATGACGTAGATGAACGCGTCGAGATATTCGGCGAGGACCGCCGCGTCGGAGGCCGCCGTCAGCGGCGGCGTGTCGACTATGACGTAGTCGTATTTCTCGCGGGCGGTGAGTATGAGCTTTCTGACGAACTCGGACGTGATGAGCTCGGCGGCGTCCTCGTTGAATTCCTTTTCGCATATGACGTCAAGGTTCGCCGCGTAGCGTATAAGGGCGTCCGAGAGCTTTGCCCTTCCCCGGATGACCTCCGAGAAGGAGGAAACGCCCCGGGCGTCCGCGCCGATTGTGTCCTCGAGCGAGGGGTTTCTGAGGTCGCAGTCTATGAGAAGCACCCTCATTCCGTGCTGGGCGAGCGAAAGCGCGAAATTGACGGCGACGGTCGTCTTGCCCTCCGAGGCCGCCGTCGAGGTGACGAGGATCGTCCTGACGTCCTTTTTGCGCGCCTCGTGCGCGATCGACGATCTCATTCTGCCTATCGCGTCGTAGAATCTTCTGTTTACTGATTTGTCGTTTATCCTGAACGGCCTTTCGGGGTCGGCGTTGTTTATCTCGGGGATCGAGAGCACCTTTTCAAACCCGAATCTGCGGCGTATCTCCTCGACGCTGTCGAAGGTCGGGAAAAGTACGACGTACAGGGCGATCGCCCCGAGGCAGATGACCGCCCCGATGAGAAGCCCCGAGAGCACGCTCTTTATCGCGTCGGCCGCGCCGTCCGAGGACGTCGGCACCGACGGTTTTATGATATAACTTACCGAGATCTTCCCGATTGAATGCCTCGTCAGATCGGGGAAGATATCGAGCGCGGTCTTCAGCGTGTCGTAAGCCGATTCGGGCGAATAGCCGACCGCCGACATGGAGATCACGTTCGTGTCCTCTATGACCTCGGCCTCCAGGCGGGCGACGGAGAATTTCCCGTCGGCCTTCTCATATATGAGTTCCCACATATCCGAGGAGGTCACGACCGGCGGGATCGACGCGAGGAGTACCTTCGAGGTCGCCTGACCGATAAACGTCCCGTCGCCGTCTATCTCGACGATGAAGGTCGCCTTCGACGTATAAGTCGGGCGGAATCCCTTCGTGCCGAGATATCCGCCGAGCGCCCCGGCGAGAAGCATCACCGCCGTGAAAATGTACCACCTGCGGCGGAAGATCTTCCAGACCGACGAGGCAAGCTTTATGAGGTCGATCCCGCCCTCGCGCGTTTCGCCGGATATCTGTCTGTCATTCATCGTCGTCACCGCCGTTTCTGTCCGATACGAAGCTCTCGGGCGTGAGCTTTTCCGTCCGCTCGCCCCTCTGCCTTTCGTATCCGTGCGCTCCGTAGCCGTATCCGTAGCCGTTTCCGTATCCGTACCTTCGCGACGAAGCGCTCATACGTTCGCCGTTGTAAACGCATCCGATGAACTCGGCGCGGGCGCCCTTGAGCGTGCTTATGGCGTCGCTTATCTGATTTTCCGTCGCGTGATGCTCCCTCACGATGAGCATCGAGACGTCGCAGAAGTCGGCGGTCTCCGCCGAATCGGAGAACAGCAGCACGGGAGGCGTGTCGACTATGATGAAGTCGGCGTATGATTTCAGGTAGTCAATAAGCCTCGCGACCTCGCCGACCGGATAGGCGCGGCGGGCGGCGTTCTTTTTGCCGAGGAAGAGCATTATCCCCGTATTCTTATCTATCTTTACGGGGGATCCCCAGCCGCTTTCACCGAAAATGTAATCTTCTATCTGGTTTGCGTGCTCGCTGCTCTTCGGGAAAATGTCGGACAGCGAGCTGTTGTAAATATCGAGATCGAGCAGAGCGACGCGATGTTTCTGCTGGGCGAGCGCCAGCGCGAGGTTTGCCGATATCGTCGATTTGCCTTCGTTAGGCAGGGCAGAGGTGCCGATGACGACGAGCGCGCCGTCCTTCTTCTCGGCCGTGATCTTGTTCCTGAGGCCTTTAATCGCCTCCTCGTAGGCAGGCGAGCTGTCTATGCCGTTTATGAGTATTCCCTTTTCGCCGAAATAATCCTGCCTGACGAACCTGAGAGCGCCTCCGCGGGATTCGTAGGGCACCGACTGGAGCAGTACGGTGTTGAAGTTTTCCCTGAGTTCCCTCGGCTCGTTGACCACTTTCTTGAAGAGAGAGATAACGATAAACAGAGCGAGGAAGGCGAGAAATCCCGCAAAGCCCCCGATGACGAAGGCCCTTACGGCGCCCGAGCTGCCCGTCGGCATGAAGGCGATCTTCGGCGCTCTTATCATGGTGAACGAGATGCGCCCCGACATATCCGACATGAGCTCGGGATAAAGCGACGCCGCGTCCTTTATGCAGAGAAAGGCGCTCTTCGGATTTGCCGACCGGCATTCCATCTCGACGAGGTTCGTTCCGGGAACGAGCGACGCGGAAATCGAGAAATCCTTCTGCGGGACCCCCGTCCTCCCCGACACGAGCTCCCTGAACTGGTCGGTCGAGACGAGCGAGGTGAGGGAGCGCGCGAGCTGCTGGGACGTCATGAAACGGGTGTACGCCGTCGCCGTCTCCTCGGTCGATTCGACGAAATACGAGGTCGTCGAGACGTAGGTCGGAACGAAGGTCTCGCGAGCGATGACGAATGCCCCGGCCGCGCATACCGCCGCCGCGAGTATTATCCATTTTATCTGCCTGAGAACGTCAAGCAGGACGTAATATGCTTTTTTGAGAGAGATCTGTGTTTCCAAATCAGATTACCTCACGCAGACCGTCAGATAAGCGCGCCCGACGTTCCCGTCGCTGCTCTCCGCGGTATATTCGATAAGATAGTCCCCGGCCGTCGAGGTGTCGACCTCTCCGGTCACGCTTACCCTGCCCGTCCCGTTTCCGGAGTTGTACGTCACGCCGGAAAGGTGCGAGTCCGCGTCGAAGTTCCCGCCGAGCTCAACGTACGTCAGGTACGAATCGAGCGTGACGACGGGGAGGACCCTTGAAATCGGCGGCGCGACGAGCACGGCGACGGTCGCCTTCTCGACCATGCCGGACTGCGTCCTTACCTCGACCTCGGCGCTGTAAAGTCCCGTGTAGCTGTCCGTCTGGGTGTGCTCGCCGATCGTTATCCTGCCGCTTATATCCCCTTCAGCGCCGTCATAGGCGGTCAGCTGCCTGACGACCGTCCTGTCGTTCCACGAGCTGATTATGATCTGTTTCTCCATTGAGAACCTCGGCGGGACGTAATCGCTGTAAAAGATCTGTCTCGTTCTCTTCGAAACGTTCCCCGAGCTGTCGCATACCGCGTAGGTGACCGTACGGCTCATGTCCCCGCCGAAGGACGAAAGCCCCTCGACGATGACCTGCCCCGAGAGATCCCCGTCCTCGGGGTCGCTCGCGATGATCCCTTTGAGAAGGACGTCGTCCCCGTCCTTCACCGAGACGGTGAGGGGCTCCTCCGGAACGACGAGGATCGGATTCGCGTTGTTGTTCTTTCCGAGCTGGATGAGAAAATATATCCCGAACAGCACGACGACGGCCGAAAACGCCGTCACGAAAATAACGTTGCTTTTCTTCATTTCTGCCTTTCGCCCGCCCTCACGGGTCTGTTTTTTCTGTGATCGAAGGTCGGCACGAGCCCCGCGACTATACCGCAGATGGTCTCGTCGTCCGAATCGGCCGCGTCCCTGAGCCGCGCAAGACCCTCCTCGAGGTCTTCGTCGCCGAAGGGGATGGGCTTGCCGATATATATCATGTCGTTGTCGGTCTTTTCAAGCCCTTCCTCTGCGAGGAGCATTTCCTCGTAAAGTTTTTCTCCCGGGCGGAGACCGGTGTATTTTATTTTGATGTCCCCGTCGGGAACGTGCCCGGCGAGGCGTATCATCCTGCGGGCGAGGTCGTCTATCCTCACCGGTTTTCCCATATCGAGCACGAATATCTCCCCGCCGTGGGCGAGCAGACCGGTCTCGAGTATGAGGGAAACCGCCTCGGGGATCGTCATGAAATATCTTATGATGTCGGGGTGCGTGACCGTGACCGGTCCGCCGTCGGCTATCTGCTTTCTGAAAAGCGGGATTACAGAGCCGTTGCTCCCGAGGACGTTGCCGAACCTGACGGCGACGTATTCCGTCCCACTGACCCGCCGGTTCATCATCTGTACGACCATTTCGCAGATGCGCTTCGACGCGCCCATGACGTTCGTCGGGTTCACCGCCTTGTCGGTCGATACGAGGAGCATCCTCCCGACCCCCGCCTCGGCGCACGCCTCGGCCACGTTGTAAGTGCCGAAGACGTTGTTCTTGATCGCCTCGCCCGGGGAGTTCTCCATGAGCGGCACGTGCTTGTGCGCCGCCGCGTGGAAAACGAGCTCCGGCCTGTACCGGGAAAAGACCGAGCTCAGACGCGCGCGGTCTCTCACCGAGCCGATGAGGGTGACGAGATTGAGATCCGGGAAATTCGCCCTGAGTTCATAATCGAGCTCGTAGACCGAATTTTCGTATATGTCGAATATGATAAGACATTCCGGGGCGAGCTCGGCGATCTGCCGGCAGAGCTCGCTGCCTATCGAGCCGCCGCCGCCGGTGACGAGCACGCGGCGCCCGCTCACGTAGGTCTTTATCCGCTCGGTGTCGGAGATGACGGGTTTGCGCTCGAGCAGGTCCTCTATCTGTATCTGCTCAAGCTGACCTGCGAAGCTCTGTCCGTTCACGAGCTGGGTGAGGGAGGGGGTGGATTTGATCGGAAGCCCGGCGCGGCCCGCCGTGTCAAGCAGGCGGTGCCGGTTCTCCTCGCTGATCGAAGGGATGGCGATTATTATCTCCTCGACGTGCATCCTCTGGGCTATCTGAGGTATCCTGTCGTCGCTCCCGAGGATCGGGACGCCGAGCACCGTCGTCCCCCACTTCGTCCTGTCCCTGTCGACGAGACACACGACGCGGTTTTTCGAGTCGGGAGACTCGCTGAGCTCTTTGAGAAGCATTATCCCGCATCTCCCCGCGCCGACTATCATCGTGCGCTTTTTCTCACCCTTTCCGCTCGACAGTCTGCGGTATATCACGCCGTAGACCACCCTCGTCATGACGATGAAAAGCACCGAGAACGCGAAAAACAGAAGCGGCAGGCTCCTCGGCAGACTCGCGTCCATGAGGATTATCAGCCCTATCTGTGAAAGCGTCATGGCAAAGCACGCGCCGACGCCGAGCAGTATCTCGCCCGAACCGGAGTATCTCCAGTCCGTGCGGTAAATGCCGAAAAGGAAGAGGAACACTATCCCGAAAACGACGGAATAGGGCATGAGCATGAGAAGCTCCGAAGCAAATCCCTTGAACTGCTCCGTGACCTGAAATTCAAGCCGCGAAAACAGCGCGCCGTAGGACGCCGCGAATATGAGCACCGCGTCGATCAGAACGAGCAGAAGGGTGTGTATTGTTTTCTTGATCCCGGCTTTTGCCATGTCAGTCCTTTCGGGAAGGGTCGAAACCGCATAGGCGGGCCGGCCCGTCGCGGAGCAGCCTGAGGGCGGTCTCCGCGCCCGTTTTTTCAGTAAGATAAGACGCTATTTTCCGGAACGAGGGCGTGCGCACGCCGTCCGAATGAGCGTCGCTCGCGACGGCTGAAAGAAGCCCGCGCCCGAGCATATATAGGGCGGCCTCCATGGCGTCCCGTCCGAAGGACCCGAAAAACGAGCCCTTGTTCGCCTGCAGCAGGCAGCCGGCCTCGACGAGCCCGTCGGAGAGCTCCGGTTCGTCCCCGAGAAAAAAATATCTTTCGGGGTGCGCGACGACGGGGGTATAGCCGCAGCGGAGCGCGGCGTCCGCCGCCCCGAACACCTCGCCGGGGGACACGTCGAACGGAAATTCGATGAGAAGATTCTTGGTCCCGCCGAGCGGAAAATAGAGCTGCCTTTCAAGGTCGCGCCGGAAAGATCCGTCTACGTAAACCTCCATTCCCGTGAGAATCTTCACGGGGATCCCGAGCTCTCTCAGTCCGCGTCTCAGAAAGCGGAGAGCGCCTGAGTAGACCTCAGGAGGTATTATTTCGCGCCGGCGGGGATATCCGTCCCCGAAGCCGAGCGAATGCACCGTCGCGCAGATCGCGGCGACCCCGCTCCCGGCGGCGATCTCCGCCATCGATACGGACGTTTCGGGGTCGGGAGAGCCGTCGTCGAGTCCCGGCAATATGTGACAGTGAATATCAACGAACTCCAAACCGCATACCAACCCTATTCTATCCTTATTTTAGAATTATACCACACAGCGAGCAATATTGCAAGCATATTTTGTTTCCCGGGGGCCTCTCCGCCGGAAAGATACGGGATAAAAGCGGGAAAGGCGCCGGAAAGGATCCCGGAAGAAGAAAATCGCCGCCTTCCCGCCCCCGCGCGCCGCCTTTCCCACGTTTTTCCTTGACAAAAAAACCGCCGGATGGTAGAATATAATGTACTATTTTATTGCTCGGTTCCGCGCGCACGCCTTCGCGCCGCGCGGGAGAAAGGAAACACAGTCATGACAATCAACGTAAACCGCGAGGGAAAGGTTTTCACCGTATCTCCGGAGGGCCGGCTCGACACAACGACGGCGCCGGAGTTCGAAAAAGCGATCAGAGACGGTCTCGAGGGCACGGAGGAGCTCGTCCTCGACCTTAAAAATCTCGAATACATAAGCTCGGCCGGACTGCGCGTCCTGCTCTCGTCCGAAAAGGCGATGGCGGGAAAGGGCTCGATGAAGGTCAGGAACGTCTGCGCCGCCGTGATGGAGATCTTCGACATAACCGGTTTTTCCGACATACTGACGATAGAATGACGGAGAACGCATGAAAAAAATCAAAAATCTTGTCATAGGCGGCATACAGAGCAAGATCTTCAACCTGATCCTGTTCACCGTCATTCTTCTGACGGCCGCGAACATGGCGGTCTCGCTCTACATGACCCACACGCTGTCGCGGCTCGCCGGCGAGTCGGGTGAAAAGCAGCAGGAGGCGATAGGTCAGATCTCCGACGTCGTCATGGAAAACGTCGTCACAAGGTCCCTCGAGAGGTCGAACAGGACGGAGGCGCAGACCGCCGACTCTCTGTTCGGCGAAGCGAAGGAACGGGTGACCTTCATGGCTGAATACGCCGGGAAGCTGCTCGCCGACCCCGAAAGCTTTTCTCTTCTCCCGTACTCGGGACCCGATCCCGGTAACGACGGGATATGGACGACGAGCGTCATATTCGCGGACGGCGCCGACCCGTCAGACCCCGGGACCGGCGCAAAGATCGGTCTGCTTTCGAACCTCGCCGAGATAATGAAGACGCTCTGCCCCTCGACCGGGGCGACGAACGCGTACATAGCCCTGCCCGAGGGCGTCCACATATACGTCAGCAGCGATTCTTCGAGCTGGTTCCCGGACGGCGAGCTCCGCAGCTTCGATCCCCGCACGCGGGACTGGTTCAGGGTGGCGGCCGAAACCGGGAAGCTTATCTTCACGGAGGGCCACGACGACGCCATAACCGGCGCGTACTGCGTGGAATGCTCCTGCCCGGTATATTACCCGGACGGGGAGCTCGCGGCGGTCGTCGGCACCGATCTCTTCCTTGACAGCATCGAGAAGGCGATGAAGGATTTCTCGATAGACGGGGAGTATCAGCTTCTCGTGAACAGCGTCGGGCGCGCTGTGCTCTCGCCTCAGGAGGCGGCCTTCCCGATGGCGGAGGGCGACCGCGGGAGCGATCTGCGCGGCTCGGAGACGGCGCTTCTTTCCGACGTGACAAAAGACGCGGTCTCTGGGGGGAGCACCGGCGTACTGCTCGGCGATCTCCGGGACGGAAAATACTACGTCATAGCCACGCCGATAAAGACGACCGGCTGGGCGCTCATATCGGCGTACAGCAGCGACGTCGCGGGTCAGCCGACGCGCCTGCTTCAGGATAAAAACTCCGAGATATACGGCGAAGCGGCCGGCGAATACGCCGAAAAGACCGGAAAAGCGAGAACGACGGCCGTCGTTCTTCTCGTCGCCGTCATGCTCATTACGCTCGGCGGCGCGATTTTCCTCGGCAGCAGGATAACGAAGCCGATCAACGCGATGACTTCCCGCGTTGCCGCGCTCGACGAGAACAACCCCGTGTTCGTGATGGACGACGCCTACCGCACCGGCGACGAGATCGAGGAGCTCGCCGAATCCTTCGCCGCCATTTCGCACAAGACGGTCGAGTATCTCGAGACCGTGACGCGCGTAACGGCCGAAAAGGAGCGTGTGAGCACCGAGCTCAACATGGCGACTCAGATCCAGGAGGGGATGCTCCCGAACATATACCCCGCCTTCCCCGACCGCTCGGAATTCGACATTTACGCGACGATGACCCCGGCGAGGGAGGTCGGCGGAGACTTCTACGACTTCTTCCTCATAGACGACGACCATCTCTGCATGGTAATGGCGGACGTGTCCGGCAAGGGTGTTCCCGCCGCGCTCTTCATGATGGCTTCCAAGATAATCCTTCAGAACAACGCGATGATGGGCAAATCCCCCGCTCAGATACTCACAGACACAAACGCTGCGATATGCTCGAACAACAAGATGGAGATGTTCGTGACGGTCTGGCTCGGGATACTCGAGATCTCGACGGGAAAACTGACCGCCGCAAACGCAGGACACGAATATCCCGCGCTGAAGAGCGGGAACGGCGGATTCGAGCTGTATAAGGACAAACACGGCTTCGTAATCGGCGGAATGGGCGGCGTCAGATACAAGGAATACGAGCTAACCCTCGAGCAGGGCGGAAAGCTCTTCCTGTACACCGACGGCGTCCCCGAGGCGACGGACGACGGAAACGAGCTTTTCGGGACGGACAGGATGCTCGAATCTCTCAACAAAGACGCCGGGGCGTCGACCGTCGACACCCTGAAAAACGTAAAGGATTCCGTTGACGGATTCGTAAAGGACGCGGAGCAGTTCGACGATCTCACGATGCTCTGCCTCGAATACAAGGGGGTAAACCGAAATGATCATTGAACTCAAGGGCAGAATCGACTCAAACAACGCGTCCGCCGTCGAAAAGGACATATTCGACCGCAATCCGGGCGGGGACGGCGAGCCCGTCACGCTCGACGCGTCGGGGCTCGAATACATATCGAGCGCGGGGCTCCGCGTTATCCTCAGACTCAGGAAGTCCTGTCCGGACCTCAGCATCACGGGGGTCAGCACGGAGGTCTACGACATCCTCGAAATGACGGGATTTACCGAGATGATGCCCGTCGAAAAGGCCTATCGCGTCGTATCCGTCGAGGGATGCGAGGAGATCGGCCGCGGCGCGAACGGGACGATATACAGAATAGACCAGGACAACGTCGTCAAGGTCTACAACAACGCGGACGCGCTTTCGGACATACAGCACGAGCGCGAGGTCGCGAAGCTCGCCCTCATCCTCGGCATACCCACGGCGATATCGTACGACGTCGTCCGGGTCGGGGAGAGCTACGGCTCGGTCTTCGAGCTTCTCAACGCGAAATCCTTCTCAAAGATCCTCGAAACCGAACCCGAAAAGTTCGACTGGTGCGTT
>JAFTDQ010000145.1 GCA_017454075.1 Clostridia bacterium | reverse complement strand
GCGCTTGCCTCGCTGACCGCCGAGTGCCCAGCGGGCTTCCTTCGTTCGGGGTTCCGCTCCGCTCCACCCCTCTCTCACTCACCCCGCTGGACGCTTTTGTTCTTTCTTTGCTCAATTATTTTTTCAAAACTTGGTCTCACAACATTGACCAACGTACAGCGCGCCGCGCTCTTTCAAAAAGAGCGGCCTTTTTGCCCGGCGGAATCTTATACGTCATAATAAATCCGGGAGCGCACCGCTCCCGGATTTCAGATTATTTTTTCTTTCAAAACCGCGTCATGCTCGGAACGACGTCGATCCCGGTGATCGCTCTTGATATTTCATCATCACCGAACGGCTCTTTAACGGTATAAATCGAGAATTATCCAAGCACTTCAATCAACAACGGTTCCTCGTTTGCAAAGTAAGCCGCAAAACCGTTTGATTTCAGTTTATCAAGTATGGCCGAAACCGTTTCCGGGTATGCGCGAACAACGCACACGGCCTGAAGATAAGTCAACGCCTTTGAATACCGTTCATCCTTTATATCGGCAAGAATCTCAAATCCTTCTCCGAGAGACGCCGAAATCTTGCCATACAGATTTTTAACTGAAATCAAGTCCGACTCGCTTATCCATGAAAGATACTTGATCCCGTCGGAATATATTTCATCGACACCGTTTTTGTACTCGGCCGAATCGATGACAGCGTCGCGCGCTTCCAGAACTGTCTGTGGGGGGCGTTGTGCCATATACGCGTCTATCTCCTCCTGGCTCAATCCTTCAAACTTATCATCCGGAATCACGGTATCTTTGTTTTTCCAGCTTCCGGTCACAAGATAATCGTATGCCTGCTCCTTTGTGATTCCGGCTTTTTTCGCAGTCAACTCGCAAAGCAGATCGGTTTTCTGTGCGAGAAACTCTTTATGCACTTTCAGAACGCTTTCCGGGATATTTGCGCTTTGCCTTGCTACAAAAACCGTAATAGTGCTTTCTTTATCCAGTGAATCGAGATACTCTTTTGTTATTTTATTCGCCGACGCAGTTTTGCCGTATATTACAATGTTGCTCCAGTATTCATCCTTTATGTGTTTTCCTTCAACCGGCTCATCAATTGATTCCGTTATTTCAGTTGCATAATCTGATGTCTCCGCACGTATATTTGTATCGGCACCGCGCTTCGATTCATCAACGGACCCCGCCGAAGGGGAAACGGCAATCGTGTTCAAGCAGGAAACAAGCATGATCATTATTGCAATAAGCAATATCGAAAACACGAAGATTTTTTTCATTTTTACCTCCATGCGACTCCGAAGCACAATCGTGAGTAATTTTTTTACAAATGCTTTTTTCATCTGATCAAATTCCTTTCCCGGCTTATTGCCGCAGTCTTGTACGTATATTGTACCCCAACGCCTATAAATTGTCAACACCTTTTTTGAATTATTTTTTGTCGATATTATTCGTCGCGAATAATTATCGTTTAGTTAAAATGTGACATACTCCCGACACCATAAAATCGGGCGATAAATGCTGATTAAAGATGAAAAATCCGGGAGCGCACCGCTCCCGGATCGAGTTTATTGTTTGATAGGCAGCAGCTCGCCGCCGTCCTTCAGCGAAACGGTCTTTACAGGTCCGTAAACCACGCTGCCCTCCCTTGTTACGAGATATACCCGGACGGAAAAGCTGCTGAAGGCGTTGATGTTCTCCCAGTGGAAGGCAAGCACCCTGCCGTCGTCGGAATATCCGTTCGAATCGAGCGCCGTTACGTTCCTGACGGTTATATCAAAATCGTAACAGCCGCTTTCCCTGACAGATCTGAACATTTCGACGCCGCGTTCGACGTAAAGCGGCGATCCGTCGAGCGTGAGTTCGCTTTCGCTGACGTTTTTGCGCTCGTCGATAATGAATCCCGCTTCGGTGAATATGTCGCTCCGGGGAACGCCCGCGTTGATATACAGCGAATCGATCACGCCGTCCCCCGCCCTGCCGTCCTTATATGAGACGACGGGAATGAAGAAATCTTCGGGGATCCAGTAGGCGTAAAGCCGGTATTCTTTCTTTTTTTCGTTCCACAGCCGCCGGTTCGGGGTCCCGTCGTCGCCGAACAGGGCGATCCCTCCGGCGCTGTTCTCGTCATTCCAGTTCCAGTTTGAAACGTAAAGCTTCGTCGGGGACTCAAAGTACCATCCGCCGAACACGCGCCGGTACGACGTTCCGTCCTCGGTCGACAGGGTCTTTGACGGTCCGTCGATCGAGGAGACGAAATTACCCCCCGCCGACTCGCTTTTCACGTTATAAATAATCTCGCCTTCGTTGAGAACGGAGGCGTATCCCTTGAGATCGGAAAAGGAAAGCTCGCCTATTTTGCGCTTTTCCTCTCCGTCGTAGAGCATTATCTTTGCGCTTTCCTTGCCCATTACCCTCTGTCTCTCGGAAAAAAACGGGAAAACCGCCGCCGTGACGGCAAAAAACAGGGCGAACACCGCCGTGATAATCGTTTTGCATTTTTTGCCCGTCACTTTCATGGTTTCCTCCCGTCAGCTGCGGATCTTTTTCTCTATCAGCTCAAAAAGCGGCTTCGTCACGGAATACGTCAGTATCGCGACGACCGTCAGTATCACTCCCTTTATGACGTTGAAGGGAGTGTTGAAAACAAGGAGCGCCTGAGGCAAGCCGGTCACCGCCGGGTTTATCGCCGAATACGCGTCGATTATCGACTGAAGCGGCATGAATTTCATATACAGCGGATATACGACGAACAGGTTGACGGGATACGCGACGGCCGCCATGGCGACCGAGCCCGCGGCTCCCCCGATAAGCATTCCTTTCCTGCCGCCTGTTTTGCGGTAGATGAGGGACGCCGTCAGCACGTACGCCGCTCCGATCGCGAAATTAGCGATCTCGCCGATACCTCCGGTACTGCTCCCGAATACGATATGCAGAAGATTTTTAAGAAGGCATACGAGGACGCCCCAGATGGGTCCCGCCGCTATGCCCGTGAACATAGCCGGAAAATCCGAAAAATCGAATTTTATAAACGCCGGCATGATCGGCACGCTTATTTCGAGCTTCATAAGCACGACGGCGAGCGCCGACATTATCGCCGTCAGAACGGAGGCGAACAGAACCCGCCGTCCGGTATTTTTTCCGTTACGGCGGCCGTTCTCCGCGCCGCCGGAATACTCTGTATCGTTCATAAAAGAACGGTCCCCCGATTGCTCGGGGGACCTTAATCCTTCCTTAAAGCGCCCCCGTTTCCGCGGCGCTTTTTATTTTCTCTCATCCGGACTTTACCGTCGGTGCGGGAATCTCACCCGCTCGGCAGCCTTCGCTGTTAGTGGACTTTACCACCGGTTTGGACTTTCACCGGAGCTTGCGCTCCCCCTGAAAATAAGCTATTGAATTATGGAAAAATTACTCGTCGATCTCGGTAACGACGCCGGAGCCGACGGTTCTGCCGCCTTCACGGATAGCGAAGCGGAGACCCTTTTCGATAGCGACGGGAGTGATGAGCTCAACGCTCATAACAACGTTGTCGCCGGGGCGGCACATTTCAACGTCAGCGGGAAGTCCGATGGTTCCGGTAACGTCGGTCGTTCTGAAATAGAACTGAGGACGATAGCCGTTGAAGAAAGGCGTATGACGGCCGCCTTCTTCCTTCGTTAAGACATATACTTCTCCCGTGAATTTCGTATGAGGTTTGATCGTTTCCGGTTTCGCCAGAACCTGGCCGCGTTCCACTTCTTTTCGGTCAACACCGCGAAGCAGGCAGCCGATGTTGTCCCCGGCTTCCGCATAATCCATCATCTTGCGGAACATTTCAACGCCGGTAACGACCGTCTTGCGGATGTCATCCTGCAATCCGACGATCTGGACTTCGTCGCCGACTTTCACCTGGCCGCGTTCGACACGACCGGTTACAACGGTACCGCGACCGGTGATCGTGAACACGTCTTCGATCGGCATCAGGAACGGTTTGTCCGTATCACGTTCCGGCGTGGGAATGTAGGAGTCGACTTCGTCCATGAGTTCCCAGATCGGACCGCACCATTCGCAGTCTCTGCTGCCGCAGCCGCATTCGCCGGCTTTCAGGGCAGATCCCGAAATGATGGGAATATCATCGCCGGGAAATTCATATTCGTTCAGCAGTTCGCGAACTTCCATTTCAACCAGTTCCATCAGTTCGTCATCGTCTACCTGATCCGCTTTGTTCAGGAATACAACGATGTAATGAACGCCAACCTGGCGGGCGAGAAGGATATGTTCACGAGTCTGGGGCATCGGGCCGTCAGCGGCGCTGACAACCAAAATCGCACCGTCCATCTGGGCAGCACCCGTGATCATGTTCTTAACATAGTCGGCGTGGCCCGGGCAGTCAACGTGAGCGTAGTGTCTCGTTTCCGTTTCGTATTCAACATGGGCTGTGTTAATGGTAATCCCGCGTTCTCTCTCTTCCGGAGCCGCGTCGATTTCCGCATAGCTCTTCACTTCCGCGCCGCCCTGTTTCGCCAGGCAGGTCGT
>JAFTDQ010000016.1 GCA_017454075.1 Clostridia bacterium | reverse complement strand
GTTTCGGGGTCCTCGCCGTTGACGCACAGGGAAAGTATCTGCATGATGTAATTCATCATGCTGTCGATCTCCGCCCTGGCGGCCTCGTACTTCTTCATATTCTCGTTTTCCATGACAAGCGCGTAGAGCTCGCGGAACTCCCTGTCGTAGCCGGAAAGCTTTTCCTCGTCGGGCTGCTCCCTGTCATGCTCCTGCTCGTAATTGAGCTGAAGAAGATTCATTTTGCCGATAAGCTCGTTGAGCTCGACGTCGGCTTCGTTTGCGAGCTTGCACTGCTCGAAAGCCTTATATTTCGGGTCCTGCTGGATCGCGGCTCCGAGCTCGCGAGTGAGTTTGATGATGTCCATGTTAGTGTACCTCTTGTTTATTTCTGAAACGGCAGAATTCAAACTGCCTTTCCTTCCAGCGTATAATTGCCGGCTGACGTCACCTCGACGTCGGTATAACTGCCGATCTCCGACTCATCCCCGGCGAACGAGATGATGTAGTTACCTTCCGCTCTGCCCTCAATCCTTCCACCGGACCATTTTTCGGCGAGAACGCGGAAGCGTTTGCCGACGTACGTTACGGAACGCGAGCGCGCGATGCTTTCCTGTAAAGAGCAGAGACGCTTCATCCTCTCCGCCTTTTCTTCGTGAGTGACCGGATCGGGCATTTTGGCCGCTCTCGTGCCGCTCCTGGGAGAATAGATGAATGTATAAAGGGACGTGAATCCGACTTCTTCAACGAGCGAGAGCGTATCCTGAAAATCCTCCTCGGTCTCGCCCGGAAAACCGACGATGATATCCGACGTGATCGACAGATCGGGCATCATCGAACGCGCCTCGCGGATCAGTGAAAGATACCTTTCGCGGTCATAACCGCGGTTCATAAGGCGCAGTATCCTGTTACTGCCGGACTGTACGGGAAGATGAAGATGTTTGGCGGCTTTCGGATTTGAAGCCATACTCTCAAGCAGCGCGGTCGAACAGTCCTTCGGATGAGAGGTCATGAATCTGACTCTGAAATCCCCTTCCACGGCGCAGACGCGCGAGAGAAGCTCAGGGAAACCGACGCCGCAATCAAGCCCTTTCCCGTAGGAGTTGACGTTCTGACCGAGAAGCGTGATATCCTTCGCTCCGCTGGAGACCAGGGAACGGGCGTCCTCCAGGACCCTCTCCGGTTCGCGGCTGCGCTCCCTGCCTCTTACGTAAGGGACGATACAGTACGAGCAGAAATTATCGCAGCCGTACATGACCGGGAGCCAGACCTTAAAATCCCTGTCGCGGAAGGTCGGCACGCCCTCCTCGACAGTCGACCCGGGCCCCGCGGTCTCCCTTACCTTGTGACCCGACAAAGCCCGGCACAAAAACCCGTAAAACTTCTTCATGACTCCGGTGCCGAATACTATATCGACGAAATCGTAGCTCTTCGATATCTTTTCGACCACACCGGGCTGCTGGGTCATACAGCCGCAAACGATGATAATGAGCGATCTGTTCTTTTCCTTCAGCGGTTTGAGCGCTCCAATATTGCCGAACACCCTGTCCTGAGCGTGCTCCCTGACGGCGCAGGTATTGAACAGGACCAGATCGGCGTCGACGGGTGAAGAACAAAAACCGAAACCGGCGTCGCGAAGCATGCCTTTCAGGTATTCCGAATCGGATACGTTGCCCTGACAACCGTAGGTATGAACGTACGCTAAAGGAGTCTTATCGCCGTATCTGCCGCGAACGAGATCCGCAGCGGTAAACCTGTATTTATCATCCTCGCCGACTGAGAGAGAAGCAGCAGACGCAACAGAAAACCTATCTTTTATATAGTTATCCATAATTAATGGGATTATACAACAAAGTTGAGCAAAAGTAAAGAACGAAACAAACCCGTTACATACTTTTTACAGTATTTTAATACAATCATCGGACTCAGGACCATCAGGATAACCGTATCCGTCTGCCATTCTCATCGGGCGTTTTCTGTGAATTGACAGAAACAGAAATATTATGCATAATTATTAATAACGATATAGCAAAGGAGAATCGCCTTGAAACGCTTTTTAGCCGTCGCGCTCTCGATCGTTCTTTTCATCACGGCGTCGCTGCCCGCATTTGCAGCCGACGCTCCCGAAAAAGAAGTCGCGATCATAGTTCCCGGATTGATGGAAACGCTGCTTTACTTTGAGAATTCCTCCGGTTCAAGAAGAAGGTTTTTTGACCCGGCACGCGATTATTTCGATAATGAGGACAACATCAAAAAGCTCATTCTCGGCGTGGTCAAAGCGCTTTTCCTTTTCAGCTATAAAACGCTGGATGAATCTCTTATTGAAATCAATGACGCCGCGTTGGGCGGGCTTGCCATGAACCGCGACGGAACATCCGTCAATACGGTAAACCCGGCAGCCTCCCGTGCAAGCGAATGCTCCGTTTCGGCGCTGAAGCAAAGCGGAAAATGGTCGAGCGTGGATCAGGGCGCCATGTTCGCGCTTACTCTCGCTGATAAGATCGGTCCCGAAAACGTATTTGTGTTTTTGTACGACTGGCGTCTTAACGCCGCGGATCTCGCGGAGAAGCTCGAAGTCTTCGTAGACGAAACGAAGCAGGTCACCGGAACCGATAAGGTAAATATCATCACAAACTCTTACGGCGCTCAGATCGCCGCGACCTATCTTTACGATCTCGGCGGCTGCGCGAACGTCAATCGCGTAGTCTTCAACGCCCCCGCCTGGCAGGGCACCTCTCTTTGCAGATATATCTGTGAGGACAACATAAAGGATATGCAGTTCAGTCTTATGGACGGAATGCATTTCATACT
>JAFTDQ010000144.1 GCA_017454075.1 Clostridia bacterium | reverse complement strand
GGTGATGGGAATCGAACCCAAGCAGCCAGCTTGTAAGGCTGGAATTCTACCATTGAACAACACCCGCGTCTGTTTACGGCGTAATTATAACACCGCAAACGATTTTTGTCAACTCTTTTTTCACGATTTGTGATAAAGTTTTTTTGTCGTGTAAGTCGGCTCGCAGGTTACGTTGACGCCGAGCTTTTTGAAAGTATCGCTGTCGATCACCGGGAGTATCACCGACGAATGCATCTCACATCCGCGAAGCAGCGGCAGACATTTCGCGGCGCGCGCCGAATTTTCGTCAAAGTTGGCGGAAACGGACAGGGCGATCAGAACTTCGTCGGAATGAAGTCTCGGGTTATGGTTGCCGAGGACCTCTGTCTTGAGCCGCGCGACGGGCTCTATGACCGAATGATTAATAATGTCCGTTTCCTTGTCGATGCCCGACAGCGCCTTGAGCGCGTTCAGCAGAAGAGCCGAGGACGGACCGAGCAGAGAGCTTGTCTTTCCCGTTACGATCCTGCCGTCGGGGAGCTCCATCGCGGCGGCAGGGGCGCCTGTCGCGTCGCGCCTGTCAAGCGCTGCCTTCACGACGGGACGGTCGTCCGTCGTTATTCCCGCCTGGTTCATAACGAGTTCGATCTTTGAAACGGCGTTGTCCGCGACGATGTTTCTCAAAACGTCGCACTCGGCGCGGTAGAAGCGGCGGATGATCTCCTGCTTCGACGCTTCCTTTACCGCCTCGTCGTCGATAATTCCGTAGGCGGCCATGTTCACGCCCATGTCGGTCGGTGACTTATAGGGACATTCTCCGTATATTTTCTCGAAAATTGCCCGAAGTACCGGGAATGATTCAACGTCGCGGTTGTAATTTACCGTAGTGATCCCGTAAGCCTCAAGATGATACGGATCGATCATATTGACGTCGTTGAGATCCGCCGTCGCAGCCTCGTAAGCGAGATTTACCGGGTGCTTGAGCGGAAGGTTCCAGATCGGGAAGGTCTCGTATTTTGCGTATCCCGCCTTGATGCCCCTGAGGTTCTCGTGATAAAGCTGAGACAGGCAGGTCGCCATCTTGCCGGAGCCCGGCCCCGGCGCCGTAACCACGACGAGCGGACGGGTGGTTTCCACGTATTCGTTCTTTCCGAGTCCCTCGGGTGAAACAACGTGCTTCACGTTTACGGGATATCCCTCTATCGGGTAGTGAAGATACACTTTTTTGCCGAGTTTTTCGAGTCTTTCCCTGAACTCCGCGGCGGCGTGCTGACCTCTGTATCTCGAAATGACTATCGAACCGACGTAAAGCCCGGCGCTCTCGAATGCGTCGATCAGCCGGAGAACGTCGGCGTCGTAAGGGATACCTATGTCGGCGCGGACCTTTTTGTTTTCTATATCCGAAGCGGAGATGACGACAACAACCTCTACCCGATCGGCGAGGGTGAGAAGCATCCGGAGTTTGACGTCCGGAGCGAATCCTGGAAGAACGCGCGAGGCGTGAAGATCGTCAAACAGCTTCCCGCCGAATTCAAGATAGAGTTTGCCGCCGAATTCGTTTATCCGGCGTCCTATCATCTCGCTCTGTTTTGATATGTAAAGATCGTTGTCAAACCCTTTTTTAAGCATTTCCGTGTCACCGCCGTTCAATAAAAAAACCTCGGAAATTATACCATTCCGTTCATATAAAGTCAACAGTTTTTTTCGTTTCGGACAAATAATCCCGGGCTGTTCCGATAAAAAAGCCGTTCCCCCGCCTTTGCCGGGGAACGGCGTCGGTTATGCCTTTCAGCCGAAGAGATTTTTCAGCTTTTTTCTCTGCGGAGCGTAAAAAATCGAGATGATGACGAGTGCGAGGGCGCACACCGCGCTCACGGTCCCGCAAGTGAAGAAGGAAATCCGTATTCCTTCAAGAACGCCTTTCACGGTCTCGGCGGGAATCTTTGACATGCCTGCGAGCGACACGAGGAACGCCCCTCCGTTTATCAAAAGAAGCGTCGGCAAAAGGAACAGGAATCCGAAGTGCGGCCAGCCGAACACGATCGGAGCCCAGAGCCTCACGCCCGGATTCTTTCCGCTGAACAGTTTAAAGAACGCCTTTAACGCGAGGAAAAGCCAGAACGCGAACACGACGAGAACGGATACGCCGAATCCCTCGAGGACGGTCGTGAATCTGTTCACCGTTTTTTCGTCGATATTTTCTTCTATGATTTTTCTGACGGCCTCCCCGAGCTCGGCGGCGTCTGGGGATTTTTCATCCGGGGCGCTTTCCGTCGAGGAAAGAAGCGTGACCGTCATTCCCGTCTGCCGGCCGGCGTTCATGCCGGGGATTGATACGCCCCCGGGAAGCTCGGATTTTCTGCCGTTCAGAAAATCTGCGAGTATCGGGAGGAGCTGCTCAGTTATGACTTCATCCGAGGCGATATGCCCGTCTTCGTCGGCAAACTGCGACAGAATATTCTCTATATTCCCGCGTATCTCGTCCTTGCTTTCGGAATACCCGGCGGCGGCTTCGGCGTATTCGGACGAGTCGCTGAGTTTTCCGACAACTTCGTCGGCGACGCTCATTATTTTGTCGGCGACCGTCCTGACCGTCGCGTCGGGAGAGTTTGCCGCGTCGAAAATCTCGTCCGCCTTCCCCGAGATCCATTCCTCCGAAAGATCGGTCTTCTCGTAAACGTCCTCGACGCTGACCTGCTCGCCGCTGTCGTCTATCACGCCCTTTATCGTCTGATTTATAGTCGAATCGACGAGGATCCTGACGGCGACGGGCTTGATTATCTTTTTAAGAAGCCCGGTCAGCTCGTCCGTGAGCTGATCCGCGTTCCTCAGAATAACCTCTTTACCGATCTCGGGGCTGCCGGTAAACAGCGCCCTGAGCGCGTCGCCGGTCGTGATCCAGACGGATACCCCGAGCTCCTCTCCGCTTTTTTTCAGCGCATCGAGCGCGGTTCCGACAAGTTCATTTCCTTCTTCGGGGACAGAATCGAGTAAAGCTTTTTCGACGCTTTCCGTCACCCTGACCCCGACGGTCACCCTCCAGAGAGGAAAAACAAAATATCCGCAGATCGCGGCGGCGCAGATGAGTATGATAAAGACGTTCATCACTCTGAGAAAAGATTTCGTACCGTTATTCATCCCTGTCCCTCCGGCCTTTGCCTTTGCCTGCCTTCCTTCGTTTTAACGCGTATATGACAGCCGCAGCGATCCCGGAGGCGACGAGCGCTCCGGAAATTATTACGGTGACCGTGACCGCGCTTTTAAGCCCGTTCAGCGCGGCGCCGATATCCGGGGACCCGTCTCCGGGCACGTCCGTCGTATCGGCAGGCCCGGTGTCCTCCTCGGTTTCGGTCTGACGGAACGAGGTCTCGCTTTCACCGGCCGTCTCTTCGCCCTCCGGCCTGAATACGGCGTAAAACACGTATCCTCCGTCCTCAAGGCTGAAACAGACGTCGCCGTTTTCGTTCAGATGTACGGGATCGGAGGGGTTTTCGGATCTGACCGGCTCTCCGTCGGGAGCGCCGGCGCGCCATTCGGACAGGACATAGCCGTCTGCCGGTTTGGCTCCGAAAGATCCGAATCCCCCCTCATACGCATACCATCCCGATTTCACGTCCCGCGACGCGTTTTCCGTATCAGACGAGACGTAAACCGTGCCGGATTTGCCGAGCGCGTGCGCCTCCGCCATCGAAACGTATCTTGCCGTAAGGGTAATATCTTCCGTCACAGGCGAGGAGAAATCATATTCTTCATCACCGAGCCACCAACCGGCAAACTCGAGACTCCGCTTTACGGGGTCGGACGGTTTTTCCGCGAAATCTCCTTCGCGTACCGTCTGAACGGCGTGTTCCGGCTCTCCTCCTTCGCCGTTGAAGGTGACGTAAAGGAGCTTCACCGGCTCCGGAGTCTGATCCTCAGTATATATTCTGACGAATACGTCGAGCACGCCCGTCGGGTCGGCGGGAGGAACTACGATATCCGGTTTCACTCCGTTTACGAAAACGTCCGGAACCGATCCCGTGTCCCATTCGAATCCGTTATTGCGGAAGTCTTCGATTTCTATCCGGATATAGTATTCCTTTTCCGGATCGGGTTTTTCTTCGGAATAATACAGTTTTTCCCAGTATTGCGGCTCGTTGTCTTCGCTTTTCACGACAAGGCAGGTGTAATTGACGCTCCCGTCGACGTACCACCCGCGGCCCGTTGCGTCGCAGGTATCCCTGAAATACCCGGAAAGACCGAACCCGGGGGAAACAATGAACTCCGAGGCTTCCCTGCCGGTCATTCCGGAAATGAAGGCCGCGGCTTCAATGACGTAATCAATATATATCGGTTCTTCGATCCGGGAAACAGCGCCGACCGGGACGGTGTATTCGCCGTATTTTGACGGATCGTTGACCGATGTCGCCCTGACGGTTATTTCCGTCGCGGTCTCAGCCTCGCCGACCCAGAGAGAGCCGTATTCGTCAATCACCGTACCGGCGTCCGTCGTTTCGCTCGTTATCTTCCACCTTACGTATTTCGTGTCGGTGCCTCCCGCCTCGCTGTCAAAATTGACGCAGGTGGCGGGATAAGCGACAACGCCCTCCTTCGGGGGCAAAACCTTCACGTAGTCGATCCCGACGTGATCGTCCGTAAGCCAAACGCTTGCGGCGTCGTAAAAGACCGAGCCGTCCGTCGCCGACGCGCATCTCAGATAAAGGACGGAGGCGGTCTCGTCAGAACCTACGGAAAGCGTGCCGTCCTGAGATATTGACGTGTTTGCGCTCTCCCCGCCGCCGATGGACCATATAACCGAGTCGTTCGTTCCGACGACAGTATATCCGATCTTTTTCGACGTCCCGCGCTGAACCACGTAATTGTCAAATTCGGTTTTTACCGATATCACGATGTCGGCGGTTTCGTTCCATTCCGCTTTTACGTAAGCGTCGATCGCTCCCGTTTCTTCGGTCGGATAAGTGACGTAATCCGCAGGCTTACCGTTTACCGTAACGGGGTAATGATTTGCGGTATCCCACCGGAAACCGCCGGTTTCCTCAATTTCAAACCGGAAATAGTATTCTTTTTCCGGATTGAGATTTTCGGTATCGTACGAAAGCTTTTCCCAGCCGCCCGGCTCGTCGGTTCCGTCATTAATAACAAGACATGTATAAGGGATCCCGGAATCGACGTACCAGCCGCCCGGGGCGGCGTTCTGCGAACCCAGGGCTGAAATACCGCTTCTTAAAAGCGCCTCCGATATCTGTCCGCCCGTCAGGCGGGAAGTGGCGAAGACCTTTGAAACATCAAAGGTGATATCAATGGGTCCCGAAACCGTCTTCTTTTCGTCATCGGCGTATGATGGGACCGCGCAGATCAGGATCACAGCCGCGACGAGCGCGCACAAAAGCCGGATTCTGAAGTTTTTCATTTGTCCTGCAGACATCATATCAGGTTTTGCTCATGTGCATGACAAGCCCGTGAGGAAGCACCTTTGCGACAAATCTGTAAAACTTGAAAAACGTTCTCGGAGTATAAACTCCCCGTCCCTTTTCGGCGGCGCGAAGACCGTTTTTTGCGACCTTGTCGGGATTGCACCTCGGCAGGGTGTCAAACGTTTTTGACGTTCCCTTCTCTATCCCGGCGACGGGAAGGAACTCGGTTTCCATCGGACCGGGACAGACGGCGCAGGCGTTTATCCCCTGCTTTTTAAGCTCAAACCGGAGAGCTCTCGTAAAGCTCAGAACGTATGCCTTGGTGGAACAGTAAGTCGCCATGCGCGGATTGGGAGCGAACGCGGCGATCGAGCACACGTTGAGCACGAAAGCGCCTTTTTTCATGTATTTCAGCGCAAAGGCGGTGAGCACCGTCAAAGCCTCGCAGTTGAGGCTCACTATCCTTCCCTGAGTCATCGGATCCGACTCGGCGACGTCGCCGATTGTCCCGAAGCCCGCGTTGTTGACCAGCGCGATGAGATCCGGCGATTCCGCAGTGAGTCTGCCGGTCACCGCGCTCATGCCGGAGTCTGTCGTAAGGTCGGCCGTCACGGGAACGATGACGTTCCCGAACTGCGAGCGGAGGGCGCTGAGCCGCTCGGAGCGGCGCGCGACCGCCCAGATCTCGTCGTATTTTCCCGATCCCGCCATGTGCTTTATGAACTCAAAGCCGAGCCCCGAGGATGCCCCGGTAACTATCGCGATTTTCTTTTTTTCAGCCATGTTTTGCTCCTCTTATGTCGCTTCCCATCAGTCGGATGGTCGTATATTCGTTGAAAAGTCTCGAGTACACGCGCAGATCATATAATGATTTTATCGATTCGCTCGTGAGGTTTGTCGTGATGAAGGTCGGAAGACCGGCGTTAAGTCTCGAATTGATGACGTTATAGACGCAGGAGGCGGAAAAGGCGCTGGGAAACTCCGTTCCCAGATCGTCGATAACGAGAAGCTCGCGGCTCAGGTATTTTTCGGTTTTCGATTCGGTTTCGGTGTCGAAGCCTCGCCGGAACCGCTCGTACTCGAAATCCGAGATCATCCCGCCCGCCGTTGTAAAAACAGCCTCGTGTCCCCCGTCAACGACGGCGCCGGCGACGGATACGGCAAGATGCGTTTTCCCGACGCCCGGGCCTCCCATCAGAAGGACGTTTCCCGAAGAAACGGAAAAACCTCCGGCGTATTTTTTCAGAAATGTCAGCGCGACGGTGTTGTTCCTCATCGCCTCGGGATTTTCCTTGTAATACGAAAGATCGAACGTGTCAAAGCTGCATCCGGCTGACAGCCGTCCTATACCGCAGCTCTCGTATTCAGCGCGTCTGAGCTCGTTTTTAAAGCACTCGCAAAGTCTGATTCCGTCCCATCCGGTGTCTGAACATACGGGACAGCGATATCTGACCGAATCGTAGTCGGCGGGATATCCGTACTTTTCAAGGAGTCTGCCGCGCTCGGTTCTCAGAGCCTGTATCTCGCTTTTAAGAGTTTCGACGCTCTTTCCCGCCGGGTTGGAACCGTCCTTCTTTACGCCGAAAAATCCGAGCCCGAGATCTTTCAGCCGCTCGTCTATCCCCCGCAGCCCGGGTATCAGCGAGGTGATCTCACCGCGTCTTTTTTCGGCGTTATCTTCGGATTCCGCGCGTCTGATCTCGTATTCGCGCATGATCCGCGCGTAATTCTGCCTGTTATATCCCATATATCAATCCTTTTCGCCGATCTCCCTCAGCATTTCCTCATAGCTTCTCCTGATCGCGTCGTCGAACGTTTTTTCGGGATCGAAGCTCTCGATAATCGCCGGCTTCTCTCCGCGGGATCCGCGCTTTTTCGGGCTCCCGCTCAGAGCGTCGCCGGACAGGCGATTCTCCCTCGCCGCCTCGGCCTCTTCCGGGGTCTTTATACCCTTTTCGAACCAGCCGCGGAGTATCCCGCCGACGTAGGCGGGACTGACTTTTTCGGGGTCCGCCATGTCGTAGGCAGTCTCTATCATATCGAAGCCCATTCCCCATTCACCGGTCCAGGTATCGAAAAGCTTCTGATATTTCGGGCTTATTTTTCCCTTTCCGAGCCCGAAGAGCGTGCGAAGCTTCGTTTCCGTAAGACGCTTCTTTTTTTCGTTCTCTATATACTCCGTCATGGCGGAGACGGTCCTTATCCTGACGGCGTAGGCGACCTTTGTCACGTATGCCGGAGTCACGCGCTCTTCTCTTGTCTCCCTGAGCTTTTCGGCGAGGTGCGAAAAAAGCAGAAGTATCGCCTCGGGATCCATTTCAAGTTCCCTGCGCATGGCGACGATACGTGATACGTCCGCCTTGTTGAAGGACAGCACTCCGCATATATTCTGACATTCCTCGACAAGCCCGGAGAGCTCGGCGTCGCTTTCATAAGCGCCGGCGATCTCCTCCCCGTCGAGCACTTTCAGCTGCGTTCCCTCTCTGACAAGGCCGGCCGAAATGAGCTTTTCGAGCGCGAGCATGGCGGTGTCCCTGTCGCATCCGAGATTGGCGGAAAGCGCCGAGGGGGTGGGATCCTTACATATCGCGGGATCGGCGCACAGAAGTATAAGAAGCCTCAGAGCTTCGGGATCGTCGAGCCCGACGGCCGCTGCTGGAATTGCCACCGCTCTGTCTCCGTATACGGGTTTAAGTTCCATTTATGGGTTTTCCTTTTCGTTTATCGTCATCTGAAAAATAAGATCCGTCATCGCCCCGACTGGATCGACCCGCGCAACGGGGCAGCCCGCCCCCGAAAGGTCGGATCCGGTATAGTCAAGGATCCCGCGCACCCCCATACGGACCGCGGCGGAGGCAATTCCGGGGATTTGTCCGGGCGCTGAGCAGCCGCATATCACGAGTATCTCGGGTTTCAGGGAGCCGATGGTCTCAAGCACGTCGTCGGAATCACACCGTGCGGCGATCATTACGCCGAGCAGCTCGAACTGAGACGCGGAATGTTCGCTTCCCTGCCAGTTTTCCGTAAGCATCACGGCGTTCCGTACCCTGCCCGTTCCGAGCGATCTGCCGACGGATCGGAAAAGCGCCGCGACGTCTATCCCGTAGCCGCTTCGCGAGCAGCCCTCAAAGCGCTCCAGGTCTTTTCTCACGGTTGACGGGGATACGCCGAGGGAGGCGGCGAGTTCGCCGCTGCTTGTCCTCCTGACGTTCTGCCAGAGAAGCGAGCGCATAAGCTTGTAGTATTCGGGAAGTCTCCCCGGTCCGGCGGTTTTTTTCATTCGCTTTTTTCGAGTTCGGCCGTGAGTTTGCCGACAAACCCGTCGCAGGTATCGCCGCCCTCGCGCCCCGTGAAGCTGACTTTGTTCTCTCCTGAAGTGAGGGAATCCAGGGCCGAGGCGAGCCTGTCGGCCTCGGCCTGCTTTCCTATGTGGGAAAGAAGCATGACTGTCGCCCTCAGCATGGACCGCGGATCGGCGTATTTCGCGCGACCCTCCTCCACCATTCGCGGAGCGGAGCCATGTATCGCCTCGAACATCGCGTATTTCTTTCCAATATTGGCCGAACCTGCGGTACCTACGCCTCCCTGGAACTCCGCCGCCTCGTCGGTTATTATATCGCCGTAGAGATTCGGGAGGATGAACACCCTGAAATCGCGCCTGCGCTTTTCGTCGACGAGCTTGGCCGTCATTATGTCGATGAACCAGCTGTCCGTCGTGATCTCGGGATAGTCCTTCGCAATCTCTTCGCAGATCCGGAGGAATTTTCCGTCCGTCGTCTTGATTATGTTTGCCTTTGTTACGATCGAGACGCGGTTCTTGCCGTTTTTTCTGGCAAACTCATAAGCCAGCTTCGCTATCCTGCGGGTTCCCTCGGTGGTCGTCACGCAGAAGTCGAGGGCGAGATCGTCCGTTACGTTGACTCCGTTTGAGCCGACGGCGTAGCTCCCCTCGGTGTTCTCGCGGAAAAACGTCCAGTCTATCCCCTGTTCGGGAACGCTCACCGGTCTTACGTTTGCGAAAAGGTCGAGCCGCTTTCTCATGGCGACGTTTGCGGACTCGATATTGGGCCACGGGTCGCCGGCGCGGGGCGTCGTCGTCGGACCTTTCAGTATGACGTGACATCTGAGAAGTTCTTCCATCGCGTCGTCGGGAATCGCCTGCATGTGTGCGACGCGGTTTTCGATCGTCAGTCCGTTTATGTCTCTTATCTCGATTTTTCCGGCCTTTATATCGTCCGAAAGGAGATATTCAAGCGCTTTTCTCGCCGCGCCGGTTATGACCGGTCCGATCCCGTCTCCGCCGCACACTCCGATAACGAGACGGTCAAGTTTTTCATAATCGATGAAATCTCCCGCCGCGTTTATCCTCTCCACCCTCTCAAGCTGAGAACGGAGAAGTTTTTCGTAAGCCGCCGAGGCGGCCTTTATTTCGTTTTCATAATTGCCTGAAGTCATGATCACAGCCTCTGTTTTTCCGGCGGGCGCGCCGTCTTTTCATAATTATTATTTCTTCTCACCTGTCTCCGAGTCTCGGGTCGGCGTTTAGCGACAGCTCCGCCGTGTTGCCCGCAAGGAACTCAAAATACCCCTGCGCGCCTATCATCGCCGCGTTGTCGCCGCAGAGATTTTTTTGCGGCATATAAGCGCGTATCCCGCGCTTTTCGGCAAATGTTTTCACGCCGAGTCTCAGGTGACTGTTTGCCGAAACTCCTCCCGCCAGAACGATCCCGTTTCCGATAATATCCATGTCGCAGGCGACGGAAAGTTTTTTTATAAACGACCCGACGACTGCCCGTGTGAGCGACGCCGAAACGTCGTTTACCGGGACTTCCTCACCGTTCTGACCGAATTTGTGTATAAGGTTGATAACGTTTGTCTTTATTCCGCTGAAGGAAAAATCCAGGTTTTCCCCCGGTATCGCCGCCGAAGGAAAATCAAACGCGTGCGGATCCCCGAGCGAGGCAGCCCTGTCGAGCATCGCGCCTCCGGGATACGGCATCCCCATGACCCTCGCGGTCTTGTCAAAGCACTCTCCGGCGGCGTCGTCGCGCGTTCTGCCGACCGTCTCGAGATCCGTATAGGTTTTTACTCTTATAAACGAGGTATGTCCCCCCGACACGACGAGCGCGAGAAACGGGGGCTCAGGAGGGTTTTCGGAATAATAATTCGCGGCGATATGTCCCCTGATATGATTGACGGGGATCAGCGGTTTCCCGCTTGAAGCGGCCAGACCCTTTGCAAAGCTGACGCCTACAAGAAGCGCGCCGATCAGCCCGGGACCGGCCGTCACGGCGACGGCGTCAATATCCCCGACGGAGCAGCCCGACGCCGAGAGCGCTTCCCGGCACACACCGGAAACAGCCTCGGTATGCGCGCGGCTCGCGATTTCCGGCACTACGCCTCCGTACGCCGCGTGTATATCTATCTGCGACGCGACGATATTTGAAAGAACGGTATTTCTTCCTTCCACGTGCTCTGTGACGGACGCCGACGTCTCGTCGCACGAGCTTTCAAACGCAAGTATCTTCATTTTCAGTTTTCACCGAGAGCAAGCGCCATCCGGACGGCGTTCTCCGTCGGGGCGCGATAATAATTCCTGATGATTCCGGCGTCGGCAAACCCGCGGGAAGCATAGAGAGCTCTCCCTGCCGCGTTGCCCTCCCGGACCTCGAGCGCAACGTTTACGACTCCCTTCTTTTTCAGAAGTCCTATGATACCGTCGAGCATCCGCCCGGCAATTCCCCGCCGCCTGAACCTGGGAGACACGCAAACAGACCCGATATCGGCGGAATCTTCAACGTACATAGCGCAGGCGTAACCTACGGTTTTGCCGTCCTGCCGCGCAGAGGCTATAATCCTGCGGTACCCGTCGCCGCTTCCGAGAACGTCCCCGACGCCGCATTCATCGCACAGCGCGGTGATCCCGGGATCGGAAAAACCGTCCTCGGGCTCAAAAAAATCAATAACCGAGCCGCCCGACGAGACTGTCATCGTCCTCTATCCAGTCCGATACGTTTATTACACGGTATTCATCCGGGGTGTCCCTCACTATAAGGGTGGTGATCCCCGAGTTAATCACGGTCCGCTTGCACATCGCGCAGCTCGACGTCCCGGGAACGAGCTCTCCGGTCTTTGCGTCGACGCAGGCCATATACATCGTCGCCCCGATCATCTCGTCGCGCGAAGCCGCGATTATCGCGTTCGCCTCCGCGTGGATGGACCGGCAGAGCTCATACCGCTCTCCGCGCGGTATTTTCAGTTCGTCTCTCAGGCAGTAATTGAGATCACAGCAGTTTTTTCTGCCGCGCGGAGCGCCGTTGTATCCAGTCGACACGATACTGTCGTCCTTGACGATTATCGCTCCGAAATGTTTTCTCAGGCAGGTGCTCCTTTTGGACACGGCCTCCGCAATGTCAAGATAATAATTTGTTTTAGATTTTCTTTCCATAGTCTTTCCCTCTTACGTATAATTATACCAGTATTTTCATTTGTTTTCAAGGTCCGGCGGTGACGGGCGCCGAGTTTTTTGCCCGGGTTCACAAAAATACGCTCTCTCAATTAAAAAAGGTTGACAACAGCGCCGTAAAATGGTAAAATATCAGTGTAAACGGCGGAAAACGCCGCGCTTCGCCGCAGACCGCGGGAAGCGGATCTTTGAAAGGAAATAAACCGATGAAATTCTGTTCCAATTGCGGAAACCGTCTTGAAGACGACGCGCTGTTCTGCTCGAACTGCGGCGCGAGTTTTGCCCCCAAGGCGGATGAAGAAGTAAAAGAGGCAGCGTCGGAAGTCGCCGCCGAAGTAAGCGAGACCGTCTCCGAAAAGGCGGAAGAGATCAGACAGGCGGAGGCGCGCGTCGAGGAAAAGGCCGAGACAGTCGTATCTCCCGCTCCTCAGAGTCAGCCGATAATTCCTCCCCCGGTTATCGCAAACGAAGCTCCGGAAGCGGTCGTTGAGGATGAAAAAGCCAAGGCAAAGGCAAACAAGCCCCTCTCCCTCGGCGTATTTATTCTCTTCGATATCCTTCTCTCCATCCCGGTCATCAACTTCATAATGACGCTTGTTCTTTCGTTTGCGCCGAAAAACAAAAACGTCCGTCATTTCTGGCAGGCAAAGCTTGTATGGCTCATCATCGGCGTCGTCCTGCTTCTCGTTGCCGGGATATTCGCTCTCATATTCCAGGATCAGATCTCGACGGCTATAAAGAGCGTTTACGACGCGATCGCCGGAACAGGTCTCATCCCGTAAATAATCCGAACTCAAAAAAGGCAGCCCGACCGGCTGCCTTTTTTTACTGATCCGTGAGAATGAGCCGGAGATCGCAATCCGCGCGCACGGTCGCGACGCATCCCTTCGGCAGAAGAAACGAGTCCCCTTTTTTGATGATCCTCCGGGAGATCCTGCCCTCCCCCCCGACGCAGATAACGGAAAGAAACTTACCGTCCGGGCGGAGGCGCGCCGTCCCGCCTTCAGGGACGGTCCTCTCCCTTACCCGGAAATACTCGCAGTCGGCAATGAGCTTTTCCTCCCCGGGGATCCGCCCGCGGCTGACTGAATATCTCGCAGCGTCGGTCTCCGACGGGGATATATCGGTGACGGTGTCCGCCGCGGCGTCGAGATGAAGCTCGCGCGGGCGGCCGTCCTTTCCTACTCTTCCGTAATCATAAACGCGGTAGGTCACGTTTGAATTCTGCTGTATCTCGGCAAGAGTGATTCCGCCACCGATCGCGTGAACGAGTCCGCGGGGAATAAAGAACACGTCGCCCTTTTTTACCGGAACGTACCTCAAATATCTGCCGACCGTTCCGTCCTTTGCGCTTTTCACGAACTCTTCCCTGTCATATCCGGAGGACAGCCCGGAGACGAGCCGGGCGCCGGGTTCGCAGTCCAGGACGTACCACATTTCGGTCTTTGACGGATGGACCTGAACCGACAGGTCCGAGGCGGCGTCGATCAGCTTGAAAGCCACGCTCATCCCGGCGTAATACCCGCCGAACGCCTCGCTGAGGAGAGTCCCGTCAAGATTTCCGCCCTCGATCACGGATTCCCCCTCCGGGCTCATGCACAGCATCCACGCCTCGGCGATCTTATCTCCCGGCGAACCGAGATTGTATTCTTCCGAAAGTCTGTTCCCGCCCCAGATTATCTCCTTGAGCACGGGACGGAGTTTGATCAGTCTCATTTTTTCATCCATTTTTCGCGACCTCGGCAACCGTGATCCCGTCAAGATATTCGGTGATGACTTTCCGGAGCCCCTTCCATACCGGGAGTGTCCGGCAGCAGTCCGTTCTCGGGCAGGGCGGAGCGCCGGATTCAAGACACGCGACGGGAGCGAGGTCCCCCTCCGTCAGTCTCATGACCTGACCGACCGTGATATTTTTCGGGTCTGCCCTGAGGCGATATCCGCCGCCCTTCCCCTGAGCGCCCTCGATGAATCCCGCGCGCACCAGCGTCGGAAGTATCCTTTCGAGGTATTTGAGCGAAATGTTCTGTCTCGCCGCAACTTCTTTCATCGCAATATACGACTTGTCTCCGCCGTTTTCCGTAAGATCCACAAGCACTCTCAGGGCGTATCTGCCCCGCGTCGAAATCATCATATCATTCCTCCGTCACGATAAAATAATTATACCACCGATCGGGTAGGAAATCAAGGCAACTCCCCGGGAAAGGGGATCTTTTGCGTATTTTCACTCGGCGCCATTTCTCGTTTTCGCAGCTTTTCTCTCCGCCGCCCTGCGGCATATCTTCTCGCCGATTATCACCGTCAGCACGCCGAAGGCCGCGCCGATGAAGATCCCCGCGAGGACGTCAGTCGGGAAATGAACGAACAGGTACAGCCGCGAAAATGCGATGAGCGCGGCTAGGATAAGCGCCGGGATCCCGATCCGTTTGTCGGCGCGGAAGATCACGGCAGAGGCCGCAAAGGACGAAATCGAGTGTCCCGACGGAAAGGAAAAGCCCGATGGCGCGTGTATCAGAAGCGCGACGGTGTCATCGACGCTGAAAGGGCGCGGTCTTGCAACGATCCCTTTCAAAACGATCTCGCCGGTGAGACAGCCGAGCGCCATGGCGCAGACCATCATAACGCCGCATCTGCGGTATTTTTTTGTTATGAGCAGGATTATCGCCGCAGCGAACCAAATTGTGCCCGCCTCTCCGAGGTAGGTGATATACGGCATCACGGCGTCGAGAAAAGCGCACCGCAGATGATCCTGTATGAAATACAGAATACCGAAATCAAAGCCCATTCAAACGTTGAATCTGAAAACGACGACGTCGCCGTCTTTCATGACGTAATCCTTGCCCTCCGACCTGACGAGGCCTTTTTCCTTGGCCGCTTTTTCGCTTCCGCAGGAAACGAGATCATCGAATGAAACGACCTCGGCGCGTATGAAGCCGCGCTCGAAATCTGAGTGGATCTTACCGGCGGCCTGAGGCGCTTTTGTGCCGTTCTTTATGGTCCAGGCGCGCACCTCCTTCGGCCCCGCCGTGAGAAAACTGATAAGGCCGAGGAGCCCGTATCCCGCCTTGACAAGGCGGTCAAGCCCGCTCTCGCTCAGGCCGAGATCCTCAAGGAAGAGCTTTTTGTCCTCCGGCTCGAGCTCCGCGATCTCAGCCTCCACCCCCGCGCACACGGGAATGACGGCCGACCCTTCTTTCTCCGCGAACTCTTTAAGTGAAATATAGTACTCCGAAGTCTCGTATCCGTCGGGAAGATCGTCCTCTCCGACGTTTGCAACGTAGATCACGGGCTTCCCCGAAAGAAGCGGAAGATCGCTGATCAGCGCCGCCTCGTCCTCCGTGAGTCCGAGCGTGCGCGCCGGCTTTCCTTCGTCGAGCCATCCCCTTATCCTGTTGAGCAGATCGAGCTGCGCCGAGAGGGCCCTGTCGCCTTTCATGAGTTTTGCGGTCCGCTCGATACGCCTGTCAACCAGCTCTATATCCGACAGGATAAGCTCCATATTGATAATATCAACGTCGCGGAGCGGATCGACCGACTCGTTCACGTTTATTATATCGGGATTTTCAAAGCACCTCACGACGTGCACGACGGCGTCGACCTCTCTTATGTGCGAAAGGAATTTGTTCCCGAGTCCCTCGCCGTGCGACGCTCCCTTGACCAGCCCGGCGATATCGACGAACTCGATCACAGCGGGGGTGTATTTCTCCGGCGAATACATGTCGGAAAGCACGTCGAGACGTCTGTCGGGTACGTTTACGACTCCGACGTTCGGCTCAATCGTGCAGAAGGGATAATTCGCGACCTCGGCGCCCGCCGAGGTTATCGCGTTAAACAGCGTGCTTTTGCCGACGTTCGGCAGACCGACGATTCCAAGTTTCATTTCGTGTTTACCTCAGTATCCCGCTTCGGATCGAAGCTTTCATCCCCGTACGCGTCGATTATTACGGTATAGAGAGTGGAAAACGCCTCGTCTTCAAGCGCTTTGTGATCATATTTTTCTTCTTCGGCAAGAACTTTTGCGATCTCCGGTCTCGTCTTCGGATGCCGCGGAGTGAAAACGGTGCAGCAGTCCTCATACGGAAGTATCGAGGTCCCGAATGTACCTATCTTTCTTGCGATAGCGATTATCTCCTCCTTGTCCATCCCGATACAGGGGCGAAAGACAGGGCACGAAACCGCGCTGTCGGTCGCCGCGAGCGCCGCCATGGTCTGGGACGCCACCTGACCGACGCTCTCACCTGTTATGAGCGCACGGCAGTATTCCGCCTCCATTGTCCGCTCTGCCAGTCTCATCATCGAGCGGCGGAGCAGAATGGTGAAATAATCTTCGTCGCACGAGCGCATGAGCGTCTCCTGCAGTTTAGTGAGCGAGATCACGTGAAGCTTCATTTTCCCCGAATATCTCGCGACAAGCCGGCCGAGCTCGACGACCTTGTCGCGCGCCTCCTCCGACGTGTACGGGAAACTCTCAAAATGAACGGCCTCGACGGTCACCCCGCGCTTTGCCATCATGAATCCGGCGACGGGGCTGTCTATCCCGCCCGAAAGAAGAAGCATCGCCCGACCGTTCGAAGCAGTCGGCATTCCTCCGGCTCCGGGGACGGACCCCGCGTGAATATACGCGTGCTCCTCTCTGATCTCCGTCATGACGACGATTTCGGGACGTTTTATGTCCACTTTCAGCCGCGGGAGCTTTTCGAGTATAACGCCGCCGACGAGCGAGGATATTTCCGGGGAGGTCAGCGGAAACCGCTTGTCGGACCGGCGTGCGTCGCATTTGAACGTGCCGTACCCGGCGAGCTTGTCCGGAAGATATTCCGACGCCGTGCGGAGGATGTCGTCCATATTCTTTTCGGCGACGGCGGCGCGGGCGATCGTCGTGAATCCGAAAACCGTCCTGCATATTTCAAGGGCCGGGTCTATCCGGTCATCCTCCGTCGCCGGCTCGACGTACGCCGTGCTTTGAGCTGACGAGACTTTGTAGTTTCCGACCGTCGCGAGACGTTTTTCAAGTTCTTTCAGCATAAGGCGCTCAAAGTCCCGCTTGTTGAGTCCTTTCAGAACGATTTCACCGTATTTGAGCAGAAGTATTTCTTTCATTTCTTTTTTCGTTTTTCTCTGTGTTTTCGTAGTGATGGCAGATGGGGCGAAGCGGGCACGAGCCGCATTCCGGGGCTCTCGCGTGACAGACGTCCCTTCCGAACTGAACCAGTCTGTGACAAAGATCCGACTGTTCCGGCGGATCTATAACGCCCGACATGACGCGCTCGGTCAGCGACGGGTCCCTTTTTCCCTCGGGATAAAACCCGAGCCGCCCGCATATTCTTATGCAGTGAGTGTCGGCGACTATCCCGGGCACCCCGAACACGTCGCCAAGAATGAGATTTGCTATCTTCCGGCCGACCCCGGGAAGGGAGAGCAGGCCGTCCATGTCGCACGGGACCTCTCCGCCGAATTTTTCACATATCATGTGCGACGCGCCGATCACGTCCGCCGCCTTCATCCTGTAAAGCCCGCAGCTGAATATAAGCTTTTCGACGTCGCCGCGGTCTGCCGACGCCATGTCGGCGGCCGTCGGATATTTTTCGAACAGCCCGACCGAAACCTCGTTGACCCTCGCGTCGGTACACTGGGCGGAAAGGCGAGCCATGACGAGAAGCCGCCAGGGATCGCCGCCGTGTTCAAGCGCACAGTACGGCTCCGGATATATCTCTTTGAGGAGTTTTACAAGCTCTCCGCCCTTTTTTTGCTCTTCGGTCATGCCTTTTATCACCGCCGGGTATTCACAAATCCGTGAAAATGGTTTATAATATTATACAACAATTCCGCCGGCTTTTCAACGGCGGCAAGGAGCGATCGATCATGAAAATAACGGGAAAGCCGGAGCTGCTCGCCCCCGCGGGGTCGGAAAGCGCCCTCGTCTCCGCCGTAAAAAACGGCGCCGACGCCGTATATTTCGGCGGAACGCTTTTCAACGCGAGGATGAACGCCGCGAACTTTGACCGCGACGGAATCAGACGAGCCGTTTATTTCTGCCGTGAAAAAGGGGTAAAGACCTACGTCACGCTCAATACCGAAATATTCGACAGAGAACTCCGGTCGGCGCTTGACTACGCTTTTTTTCTGTATGAATCGGGTGTCGACGCTCTGATCACGGCGGATCTCGGGCTCTCCGCCCTGATAAAGAAACATCTCCCCGAAATGCGGATTCACGCAAGCACTCAGGCGGGGGTCCATAACGCTGCCGGCGCCGACGAAATGGCAAAGCTCGGTTTTGAACGCGTTGTCCTCGCGCGAGAACTTACGAAAGAAAACATCCTTTCGGTCACGGAACGATGCGTGCCGGAGACCGAAATATTCATTCACGGCGCGATCTGCGTATCCTGCTCGGGGCAGTGCCTTATGAGCGCGATGCTCGGCGGCCGTTCCGGCAACCGGGGAGAATGCGCACAGCCCTGCCGTATGCAGTATAACGGCGGCTATCCCCTGAGCCTCCGCGACATGTCCCTGTCCGACCACGTTCCCGAGATCCTCGGTCTCGGCGTCGCCTCCCTTAAAATCGAGGGCAGGATGAAAAGCGACGTTTACGTCGGCGGGGTCACCGGAATATACCGTCGGCTCATAGATGAGGAACGGGCGGCAAGCCCGCGGGAGAACGAGCGGCTCGCCGAGCTGTTTTCGCGCGGCGGCTTCACAGACGGATATTTTACCGGAGAGATCGGCGTCGCCATGCTCGGTACCCGCTCGGAAGCGGACAAAAAAATGAGCCGCGGCGCGGGAGCCGCGGGCGGAAATCTTCCGGATATCCCTTCGGAAAACCTGAAGGCGCTGAGACCGTCGCCTCCCGCGGTAGTTCTGCAGCGTCCCGAAAGAATGAAGCTCTCTGCTCCGTTTTTTACCGCGAGATTTGAAAAGCCGTCGCAGATACCCGAAAAACACTTTTTCAGACACATATTTCTGCCTCCCGACGCGTTTTCGGGAAAGGCGGACGGGATAGTCATCCCTCCCGTGATACACGAAAGCGAGACGGAGGCGGTTTTCGAGGCCATCCTGAGGGCCGTTCGATGCGGCGCCGAACACGCGCTCGTCGGCAACATCTCGCATTTTTCCGTAGCGGAAAAATTCGGTCTCGTTCCTCACGCCGATTTTCGTATGAACGTCTTCAACAGCGAGACCGCCCGCCTGATGTCGGAGCGAGGCGCCGAGAGCGTGATCTGCTCAGCGGAGCTTTCCCTTCCCCAGATACGCGACCTGAACTGCGGCAATTCTCACAAAGGGGCGGTAGTTTACGGCAGACTTCCGCTCATGCTTCTTGAAAAAAGAGTTCAGACGGCGGGAAAGGGCGGCGCAAGATCCCTCAGGGACACCCGCGGAGCCGTATTCCCCGTAACAGAATCGGGAAAGCGGGACGTTCTGCTGAATTCCGTTCCCGTATATATGGCCGATCAGCTCGACAGAACGGACTCGGCGGGCGTTTCAGACCGCCACATGATATTTTCGACGGAAACGCCGGGCGAGGTCATGCGAGTTATTTACGCTTATGAGCACGGGACGATTCCGAAAGAGCCGATAAGACGAATAAAAAGCTGAGGTTTGACAAATCAGATGGAACTTAAAGTTAAAAAGCTCCGTGAAGGGGCAAAACTCCCGTATTACGCGACGGATGGGGCGGCCGCGGGCGACCTCTACGCCCTCCTCGACTCTCCCGTAACGCTGTGCCCCGGGGAACGCCGGCTCATTCCGACGGGAATTTCTGTCGCTTTGCCGGACAAAAACTACGTCGCCGTGATATGCGCGCGCTCCGGGCTTGCGTTCAAACGCGGTCTTTCCCTTGCCAACGGTATCGGCGTGATTGACTCCGATTACCGCGGCGAACTCATGGTGGCCGTGATCAACAACGATGAAAAGGAACAGACCATAGAAAACGGCGAACGGATCGGACAGCTGATGATCCTTCCGGTCATGGTCCCCGAAATCACGGAAACCGATGAGCTGAGTGAAACAAGCCGCGGGACCGGCGGCTTCGGCTCCACAGGAACGAAATAAGCTCCTGATAATAAAAATCCGCCCCTCAAGAGGCGGATTTTCATATTTATAAGCGGGATTGAATTGCCCGGACGTTATGTTCCTTTTCCGTCTTCCTGAAGGAACAGCGGAACAAGCGCGTCGGCGAAAGCCGCCGCGACGATTTCCGATCCGAGTTCCGACGGATGGCTTCCGTCGGGATCGAAGACCGGCTCGCCCCGGCGGTACGCCTCGTGGAATCGTTCGCCAGCCCTGACGAGGAGCGCCGCGTGCTCGGACGCCGCCTTTTCGTATGCTTCTCTGAGCTTTTCCTGCATCGTTTCGTGATCCCAGCCGTTTGAAGCGAGGGTTTCCGAGCCGTCCGCTCTTCCCCACGTTTCATAAAGCACCGGCCC
>JAFTDQ010000143.1 GCA_017454075.1 Clostridia bacterium | reverse complement strand
CCCTTTGGATTCCGACGATTGCAGCAACCATTACTACACTCGTAATGTATATCGGAGAAATGATCTTGCTTCACGCTCATCTTTACCGCTTCGGTACCGGCTTTCTCTTTAACGGGATACACGGAGTCGTGCTTGCACCGATAGATATAATCGTGATAATAGCTTCGGGAGTGGTCACGTTCATGCTGATGTATTTTGTAAAAAAGAAAAACAACGATACTGTTTCTATTCAATGAGAATACTGTTTTTTGCAAAATAATTATTCACGTTTTGAAATAACTGCTAAAACTACGTCATCTTTTAAATAAACAAAACGCACTTTTGACGGCCCCGGGCTGTCAAAAGTGCGTTTGCGTTATTTATGTTATTTATGCGGAAGGATATTATACAGATCAGACAGGTTCACAAATCAAAAGAAAGATCGGGACACCTGCTCTATCGCAGGCGTCCCGAGGCGCTTTTTTCTTATTCCGTTGAGCCGTTACGCCGTTCATCTTTTCCTTTTCGCGTCGGCGAGGGAGACGATCCCCGCCGAAAGGCACGCGACGACGAGCAGGAGAAGGATTATAATGACGACAAGGTCGGGCGGGCGGCGCGTTGCGACGATCACGGGACCGGTCGTCTCCCCCGGGGATGAGCTTTTATCCGTTACCGTCCCCGTGTCATCCGTTTCATATACCGGAGGGGTATTTTCCCCGGTCGCGGCGCCGGAGACCGGCTCCGGGTCCGTCGTCTCCCCGCCGGGGGAGGTAACGGACGGCGCGGGGCCCGTTCCGGGAGTCTTCGGCTCCTTTGCCCCGCATACCTCGCAGACGCCGTTTTTGTAGCTGTGAGGCGCCTTTGAGCCGTAGGCGGCTCCGCAGACCTCGCACTTTGCCCTGTTCCGGCAGTCGGCCGTACCGCCGGTATGCGCGGCCGTATAGCTCTCCCCGCAGGAGCAGGAAAAGACGTGAACGTCGCCCGACGGGGTCGCCCTGAACGAATGGACGTGCTCCGCCGCCGTCCACACGGCGCTCAGTTTCAGATCCGACGTGACGGTTATCACCTCGCCGGGGAAAAGATCCCCCGCCGCGCTGCTCCAGTGAGAGAAGGCCTTTGCCCCGGAGGGCGGACCGAACCCGCATCCGGGGACGGTGTAAAGCCCCGGCTCGGCGCCGACCGTGATCTCGGGCATCTCGCCGCTCCCGCCGTTTTTGATAAACGTTATCTTATAGCTTTCCTTTTTTTCGGAGATCGCGAGGACGAAGGTCTTTCTGGTCTCCGCCCCGCCGCTCATGAGCGAAAGGGTGATCTCGCGGTTCCCCGGTAGGGTCGGCACGCCGCTTATCACCCCGTCGGGCCCGAGCGTAAGCCCAAGGGAGGAAAGTGTGTCCCCCACCTCTGAGATAAGCGCGTCGGACGGCAGGAACGTGACCCTGAACGAATAGCCCTCCCCGACGTTTCCTCCGTCGAGGCGTTCGGTGACGAAGACCGGCGGCTCGCCGGCCGGCACGTTCTCCGACACCGTGAAGCATTTTATTTCGTTTCCGTCGACCGCGGCGAACGAAAAGCCGCCGTGCGGAGCCGTCAGCACGCCGCCCGTGAGCGAAGCGCCGGAGGGCAGACCGAAAACCTGAGCCGCGGACGGCGCGCCCGTCTCAGCCGAGCCGTTTTCGGGCGTCAGGACCGTCGAGGTCACCGAGACCGCCGGCGTCCCCTTTACTTCTTCTTTTCCGCGAAGGACGAGCTCCGCGGCGGCGATCCCCGGCGTTTTGTCCGAAACGAGCGGGATCATCCCGAGCCGCCCGGAGATCTGACGGCTGTCAGAACGGAATTTATAATCCCCCTCGGCCTTGACAAAGATCGCGTATTCTCCGCCGTCCTCCGACCATCCCGTCACGGTATATTTGTCCGGCTCGCCCGAAACTATCTCCCCCGAAGGGGTCGGGACGAGAGAGACGCGCCCGACGTATTTCGACACGGCGCTGTCCGTCCCCTCGAGCGTGACCGAAAGAATAAGCTCGGACGTCCCGGCGCGGTTCACTACCCTGTACGCGTAGGTCGCGCCGCTGTCCTCGCGGGTAAGCCCCGGCAGGGCGAGCGCCCCGCCGCACGGGATCTCGCGCCCGCCCTCGGCGATCATGCGGTATTCCCCGTCGGGGGTGACTCTGTACCAGCCCGTCCCGCTCAGATATCCGCCGTCAGGCGTGCCTTCGTCGCTCACGGCGAGCCAGGCGCAGGACAGGCGCTGTTTGCCGACGTGATCCGAGGCGGGTCCGGAGTCGAACTCCCCGCCGACCCCCGGCGCGCTGTCCTCCCTTATTTCGGGCAGACACACGATCCTTGCGGGATTTGAAACGGAGCAGCCGTCGGGCGCGAAGAAAACGCAGTAATAATCCCGCGTCACGTCGCCCTGCGAAACTTTTTTCAGGGTCAGGGTCGAGACGAGCGCGCCGCCTGACGGGACAGACGCCGCCTCTCCCCCCGCCGGGACGAGCGCGTCCCCCTCCGTCATGAGCCAGACCGCGCCCGTCGCGCCGTCCTGTTCGGCGCGGAGCGTGACGTCACCGCCGAGCCGGCCGGTCCCGCCCTCAACGTCAAAGCGCGGCGGTCCTCCCGCCGCGCAGACTATATACGAAACGACAAACAGAACGGACGAAAGGACCGCCGTCAGCAATTTTTTCACTGTCCCTGCTCCTTCTGTCCAGGTCTTGCGTTTTTCTCGGAAAGACGCTTTTTTATCTGCGAGTCGGTCGCCGCCGCGAGGGTGAAGGTGAACTCGCAGTATTTTCCGTAGACGGAATCGACCTTTATGTCCTCGCCGTGCGCGTCTATTATTGATTTCGCGATATACAGACCGAGCCCGGTGCCGGAGCGGTCCATCCCGCGGCTGCGGTCCGCCTTGTAAAACCTGTCGAAAACCTTTGGCAGATCCTCTTCGGGTATGCCGTCGCCCTCGTTGTACACAGATACCGAGACTTTTTCCTTTACGCGGGTTATGCGAACCCGGTATTTGCCGCCTTCGCGCGAGAACTTGACCGCGTTGTCGCATATATTGTAAAGTATCTGATACACCGCGTCGTGATCGGCGTAAACGTAAAGCCCGTCGTCCGGAGCGTCGAATTCGACGTCGAGCTTTTTCTTTTCTATCTTCTGTTCGAAATTGATGAGTATGATCCTCGCCATCTCACAGACGTCGAAGGGCGCCATGACGAATTTCCTGTCCCCCGACTGGAGACGGGAGACGTCGAGCAGGGCGCTGACGAGCTTGGATATCCGCTTTATCTCCTCGGAGATCAGGCGGAGGTAATAATCCTGCCGGTCCTTCGGTATCGTCCCGTCGAGTATCGCCTCGACGAAGCCCGAAATGGTCGTCATCGGAGTCCTCAGATCGTGCGCGACGCTCGAAAGGAACTCCGAGCGGGTGTTCTCGAGCTTTTCGATCGACGCCGCCATGTTGTTCATCGCCGCGCCGAGCTCGGCGACCTCGTTCGTGCCGCTTACCTTTACCCTGACGTCGAACTTTCCGTTCCCGTAGGCCTTCGCCGCGTTTGCGAGCTCGTGGAGCGGGGCGGCTATCCTCTCGCTTATGAAATAAACGGCGATGAGGGTAGCGAGGGTCATCCAGAGACTCGTCATTATTATGGTCTTGACGGTCGTCGAAACAATCTGGTTGACCGATTCGGACGATTTGCATACGAAAACGGCCCCCGATGATCCCCCGGGCACATTAACCGAAAGCCCGTAAACCGAGCGGCTGCCGTTTATCACCCCGTCGAGATCCCCGGTCCCGGTGTACGCTCCGCCGCTCAAACGGTCGAGGACGCTTTTGCTTACCTCGCTTCCGGCAAGCTCGCCGGGTCTGAAGCCGAACGAAAACAGGACGGCGCCGTCCGCGTCGGTGAGGAGTATCGCGAAATCGTCGCTGAGCGCCTTTCTGAACGCGGCGAAAACTGACCTCATCTCGGTCCTGTGTTCCCCGAAATATCCGGCGAGCCCGTCGCTGCCCGATTCGCTTATCCTCGTTTCGAGGAGCGTTCCGTACGCCTCCGCGACGTCCTTCAGCTGACGGTTCGCGAGGGACCGGTAATGCTCCGCTATCATCGTGCTGAAAAGCGTCGCCATGAGCGAGAAGCTCAGGACTATTATCAGCACGAAGGTCGCGAAAAATTTTGTGAAAATGCTTTTGAACATGATCTGTCAGATCCTCGCCGACCCGGTCGCGCGCGCCGCCTCTGCCACGGCGGCCGCCACGGCGGACGCCACACGCCTGTCAAACGGATCGGGGATGATATATTCCTCCGAAAGCTCTTCGTCGGGTATTATCCCGGCGATCGCCCTCGCCGCCGCGAGCTTCATTTCTTCGTTTATGTCCCGGGCTCTTACGTCGAGCGCGCCGCGGAATATGCCCGGGAAGGCGAGGAGGTTGTTTATCTGGTTGGGGTAGTCGGATCTGCCCGAGCCGACGACCGAGGCGCCGGCCGCGAGCGCCTCCTCCGGGAATATCTCGGGGGTCGGGTTCGCCATCGGGAATATCACCGGTCCCTCCGCCATGCTCTTCACCATTTCCTTCGTGACGACGCCCGGGGCGGACACGCCGATAAAGACGTCGCGCCCCTTCATCACCGAGGCAAGATCGCCCGTGAGACCCTCCCCGTTCGTTATTTCCGCCATCTCCGCCTGAGCGGGGTTCATCCATTCGCAGCCCCGGTAAAGCGCCCCTCTCCTGTCGCACATGACGACGTCCTCGAGTCCCGAGGCGATGAGCAGCTTCGTTATCGCGATCCCCGCGGAGCCCGCGCCGTTCACGACGGCGCGAAGGGACGACATGGGACGCTTTTTCAGCCGGCAGACGTTTGTCAGCGCGGCGGTCACGACGACCGCCGTTCCGTGCTGGTCGTCGTGGAAGACGGGAATATCGCAGCATTCCTTCAGCCGGCGCTCTATCTCAAAGCACCGCGGGGCCGAGATATCCTCGAGGTTTATCCCTCCGAACGACCCCGATATGAGCCGGACGGTGTTGACTATCTCGTCGACGTCCTTCGACCTTATGCAGATCGGAAAGGCGTCGACGCCGCCGAAGGTCTTGAAAAGGACGCATTTCCCTTCCATAACCGGCATTCCCGCCTCGGGTCCTATGTCACCGAGACCCAGCACGGCCGTGCCGTCCGTCACGACGGCGACGAGGTTGCCGCGGCGGGTGTATCTGTACGAGAGCTCCGGGTCGCGGCTTATCTCAAGACACGGCTCCGCCACGCCGGGGGTGTACGCGACGGAAAGCTCCGCCCTGGTCCTCACCTCGGCGCGCGGGGTGACCTCGATTTTTCCCTGCCATTTTTCGTGGGCTGAAAGCGCCTCTTCTCTGCCTTTTCCCGACATTGCCTGCCTCTTTTTATCCGTGTAATAGTGCCGTCCCCGTTTCGGTTCCACGGGGCTTTTTTCTTCAAAGCACCGATATATTATAAACCAAAACCCGCGAAAAGTAAACAGCGCGAGCTGTCCGCCTCCGCGGGTTTTAAGTTATCTGCGGTAATTTACTGATTGACCTCGAATTTGTATCCGACGCCCCAGACGGTCTTTATCTGCCATTTGTCGGAAACGCCCTCGATCTTTTCGCGGAGTCGCTTGACGTGCACGTCGACCGTGCGGGAGTCGCCGAGGTAATCGAAGCCCCAGACCTTGTCGAGGAGCTGATCCCTTGTGAACACGTGATTGTAGTTGGATGCGAGGAAATAGAGCAGCTGGAGCTCCTTCGGAGGCACGTCGACCGCCGTTCCGTTCAGCTTGAGCTCGTATTTCTGGAGATTTATCTCGATGTTTTCGAATCTGACCGTCTCATCGTCCGACGGACCTACGGCCGCCGTGCGGCGCGAGACCGCCTTCACGCGGGCGAGGACCTCTTTCGTGTCAAACGGCTTGACGATGAAATCGTCGGCGCCGAGCTCGAGTCCGAGGACCTTGTCGAAGGTGTCTCCCTTCGCCGTTATCATTATGATCGGTACGTTAGAGAACTCGCGTATCTCGCGGCATACCTGCCAGCCGTCCTTTTTCGGGAGCATTATGTCAAGCAGGACGATGTCGGGATCGTAGAGACGGAAGACGCTTATCGCCTCCGCCCCGTCGTAGGCGCATCTGACCTCGTGTCCCTGCGCCTCCAGATTGAGTTTAAGTATTTCGCAGATGCTCTGCTCGTCGTCAACAACAAGTACTTTCATGTGAATTATATTCCTTTCGTTGTCCGTTCGTTGTCCGTTCGTCGTACGGCCGTCCTGTTATCGGCCGTTTTCCCGCCGCGGACGGCAAATTGTTAAGTCTGCCGATCCGTCGGCGCAATTCATAATACCACAATGTTGTGAACAGCCGGTGAAGAACAGCCGAAAAACGGGAAAATTTTTTTCCGGGACCCGGAAAAAGGTCATATTTCCGAAAGAACGATCCGTATGAGCCGGTAAAGCCGGTCTGTCGATGACACGGAGAGGGTCTCCCCCGCTGTGTGGATGTCCTTTATGTCGGGACCGACGGAGACGCAGTCGAGCCCCGGGATCCTCTCCGCAAAGAAACCGCACTCGAGCCCCGCGTGTATCGCGACGGTCTCCGGCTTAAAGCAGTACAGGTCGAGATAAGTCTTTTCAAAGGCGTCCCTGAGCGGCGAGACCGGCTCGAATCTCCATCCGGGATAGTCCCCGGCGCGGCTCGCGGAGAACCCGTGCTCCGCGGCGAGGGCGCCTAGCAGGTCCGCGAGCTCTTCTTTCTCCTCTTTGACCGACGAGCGGACGGAGAGCGATATTCTCGCCCCGTCCGCCGAGACGTCCGCCTGGCCGACGTTCAGCGAGGTCTGCACGAGCCCCTTCATGTCCGGGCTCATTTTTCTCACGCCCTGAGGGAGGGAGGACAGCAGACCGACCGCTTTTCCGGTGTCGGTCGCGCTCAGGGCGGGCACGGCGGGACCGGTCTTTATATCAATCGAGGCGCCGCGCTCCGCGGGACAGGCGAAAAGCTCGTCGCAGACCGCGCGCCTTATCCTTTCGGGGAATCCCGCGTCGGACGTGACGACCGCCGCCCGGCATTCGTTCATTATCACGTTGTCGAACTTCCCGCCGGAATAAAAGGCCAGCTTCGCCCCGTCCGGCAGGCATTTTGAAAGCGCCCGGGAAAGGACCGTCGAGGCGTTTCCGCGCCCGAGGTTTATCTCCACCCCGGAGTGCCCGCCCTTAAGCCCCGAAAGGGTGAGCTCATACGTCTTTTCCCCGGGACCGGGTCCGGCGGCCGCGCGCGGCGGAAGCGCAAGGGTGACGCGCACCCCGCCGGCGCATCCGGCGGTGAGCACTCCCTCCTCCTCCGAATCGACGTTTATCATTCTTTTTCCGTCAAGGAGCGAACAGTCGAGCCCCTCCGCACCGAACATCCCTGTCTCCTCGTCGACCGTGAACACGGCCTCGAGCGGCGGGGCGGAAAGCTCCCCGTCGGAGAGCAGCGCCAGCGCGATCGCCGCGCCTATGCAGTCGTCGCCGCCGAGCGAGGTGCCGGCGGCGCGGACCTCCGCCCCGTCGGTAACAAGCTCGACGCCTTCCTTTGACATGTCCTTTTCACATCCCGGGGCGAGCGCGCATACCATGTCGAGGTGCGCCTGGATTATCACGGCGGGCTCTCCTTCCCGTCCGGCGCCGCCCGGTTTTTTTATGATCACGTTGCCGAGGCGGTCGGTGATCGTTTCGAGCCCGAGCTCCCGTCCCATATCCGAAACGAGCCGGGATATATCCCCGGTGTTGCCCGACCCGTGGGGGACCGAGCTGAGCCGGGCGAAATATTCGAACACTTTTCCGGGCGCGAGCCCTTTTACCGTTTTCAGATTTTTTTCCGTGAGTTTTTCGGGATTCATTCTCTGTTTTCCTTTCTTTTTTCGCTTTCCTCCGAAAGGACGGAAACGGGTCTGTAGCCCGCTTTTTTAATGATCGCGAACAAAGTTCCCGTTTTTATCTTTCCGTCTGTTTCGACGGTGACGATCCCCGTCTCGTGCGAGGCGTCCGCCCTTTTCACTCGCCGGTCGGCCGTCAGCGCGTCTTTCACGTGCCGCTCGCAGTTTCCGCACATCATCCCGTCGACCCTCAGGGAGACGGTCGCGCAGCCCGCCGCGCGGCGCCTTTCCGGTCTGTCGAGCCGGCCGGAGAAGACGTCCGCCCTCCCGATCCGCAGGGCGTTGAGCACCACTATGACGCTCGAAACGCTCATCGCGGCAGAGCAGAACATCGGGCTCAGCGTGAGACCGAGCGGCGAAAAAGCTCCGGCGGCGAGGGGGATGCCGATAACGTTATACAGAAAAGCCCATATCAAGTTTTCTCTGATTATCTTCATCGTGAAGCGCGAGAGCGCTATCCCCGAGGCGAGATCGTTCAGACTGTTGTTCAGAAGCAGCACGTCGGCGGCAGACCCCGCGACGTCCGTCCCGCCGGCCATCGCCGCCCCGATATCCGCCGAGGCGAGCGCCGGCGCGTCGTTTATTCCGTCTCCGACCATGCAGGTAAAGCCGTCCCGGCGGCATTCGTTCACGATCTCGGCCTTCCCGCCGGGAAGGACCCCCGGGATAACCCGTCCGATGCCGAGCTCATCCGCCACGGCTTCTGCCGCCGGCCCGTTGTCCCCCGTGAGGAGGACGGTGCCGACGCCGAGACGTTTCATGCGGTCGATCCCCGCTTTCGAGTCGGAGCGGACGGCGTCCCCGGCGGCCATGACGCCGACGATACCGTTTTCGTCGCCGAAAAGCATGACGGTGAGCCCCCGTGAGGCGCACTCCTCCGCCTTTTTGTAAAGCGGCGACTCCGTGCCGTATTTTCCGGCGGCGAATGAAAGGCTCCCGCCGGTATATTCTTTTCCTCCGATGACGCCGCGCACGCCCATCCCCGGTATCTCGTTTACGTCTTCGGCCGCCGGGGGTACGACGCCCCGGGCGTCGCAGTAATCGGTGACGGCCTTTGCGAGGACGTGTCCCGAGCCGCGCTCGAGCGCCGAGGCGACCGGCAAAAGGACGTTTTCGTCGCCGAAGACCTCGCTCACGGCGGGCTTCCCGACTGTCAGCGTGCCGGTCTTGTCGGTGACGAGCGTTTCGGTTTTACCGAGATTTTCGAGCGATTCCGCCGTGCGGAAGAGAATCCCGCGCTTCGCCCCCGTACCGCATCCGACGGTGACGGCGACCGGCGTGGCCAGCCCGAGCGCGCAGGGACATGAAACGACGAGAACGGCGATCCCGTGGGTCAGGGCGCTGCCGATCCCTCCTCCGGTAAGAAGCCAGACGGCGGCGACGATCACGGAAAGCCCGATGACGGACGGGACGAATATTCCGGCGATGCGGTCGGCGAGCCGCCCGACCGGCGCCTTTGACGCCGAGGCGTCAGACACGAGCCGTATTATCCCAGACAGCGCCGTGTCCGCCCCGGTGCCCGTGATCCTGACCCTGATAAGCCCGTTTCCGTTCACCGTCCCGGCGCTGACCCCGTCGCCCGGGCCCTTGGGGACCGGCATCGGCTCTCCCGTGAGCATGGATTCGTCGATCGCGGTCAGCCCGTCGGTCACCTCGCCGTCCGCGGCGATCTTTTCACCGGGACGGACAACGAGCGTCATACCGACGGAAAGCTCAGCCGCCGGGACGGTCTTTTCCGCGCCGCCCTCCCCGAGGACGGTCGCCGTCCCGGGCATGAGCTTTTCAAGCCCGCTGAGCGCCCCGGCCGTGCGGCGGCGGGCGGTCGCTTCGAGAAGTTTTCCCGTCGTGATGAAGGTCGGTATCATCGCCGCCGCCTCGAAATAAAGGTCGTGATGATGTTCCCCCTTTGAAACCGCCGCGGCGAGCACGACGGCGCTGTATATAAACGAGATCCCGCTCCCGAGCGCCGTGAGAGTGTCCATATTCGGCGCGAGTCTGAAAAGCGAGCGGACCCCCGAAACGAAATATCTGCCGTTTACCGCCATCACGCAAAGGGCGAGCCCGGCCTGAACGAAGGCGCCGGCGTGCCCGGTAAAGGGCGAGGGCAGCCCGATCATCCCGCCCATCGCGAGATACATGAGCGGGATCAGGAATATGAGCGAAATAACGAGCCGCCTCCCGAAAGAGGCGATCTCCTTTTTGTTGTCGAAATCCGGGACGAAGTCCTTTTCCGCGCGCGAGCAGCCGTAGCCGGCGCTCTTCACCGCCTTTATTATCTCCCCGTCGTCGCCGCCGTCGACCGTCAGCGTCCCCGTCGTGAGCGAAGCCGACGCCGAGCCGCATCCCCCGACCTTTTTCGCCGCGTTTTCGACGTGACTCACGCAGGCGGCGCAGGACATGCCCGTTACCTTGAAAATTTTCATAAAACAAGCCTCTCAAACCATACCGATATGGTATAATTTTAACACCGCGGGACTTTTTTGTCAACCGAGGGCGGCCGGCGAAAAAAACTTTACCTCCGCGTCCGCCGTTATTTCCGTTCAATTCACACGCGGTTCACAGTTGCGGTGTATAATATGATCAGCAAATGTGACCGTGCCGTCCTGAGGACGCGGATAAAATGCTGCGCTTCGCTTGTACGTCCCCGCGCGAATCGCCCCTCGTCTTACGGCGGAAACTTGTTTGCTCTCACCCCGTGAGAGTTTTTTTCGTTATGCGCGCCCGTGTTATGACGGCCGGATCCTTTGGATTGATCAGACAAAAGAGGTAATTTACCAGTGAAAACAGGAAAACGTTCCCCCGTCGGGAACATAAAGGTCGCCATGCTCGGCGGCCTCAACGAAATCGGAAAAAACCTCGCCGTCATAGAGTACGGCGAAAGCATCGTGGTCGTGGACTGCGGTCTCGGCTTCCCGGACGAGGAGATGCCGGGGATCGACCTCGTCATCGCGGACACCACCTATCTTGAAAAAAACTGCGACATGATAAAGGGCGTGTTCCTCACGCACGGACATGAGGATCACATCGGCGGCGTGCCCTATCTTCTCCGCAAGATCGACGTGCCGGTCTACGGCACGAACCTCACGATCGGGATACTTGAAAACAAGCTCGAGGAACACGACATACCCTTCGAGCCGGATCTGAACGTCGTCAGGGCCGGCGACGTCATCGCGGCCGGCGACTTTACCGTCGAGTTCATCAGAGTGAACCACAGCATCGCCGACGCCTGCGCCCTCGCGATAAAATGCGCTGCCGGAACGATAGTCCACACCGGGGATTTCAAGCTCGATCTCTCGCCTATCGAGGGGGAGATCATGGACATCCCGCGCCTCGGTCAGCTCGGAAAAGAGGGCGTCACCCTCCTGATGTGCGAATCCACGAACGCCGAGCGCCCCGGATACACGCCGTCGGAAAAGACGGTCGGCAAAAGTCTCGAAAACATATTCACGGTAAACTCGGACAAACGTATAGTCGTCGCCACCTTCTCGTCGAACGTCCACAGGGTTCAGCAGATCATGAACGTCTCGGCAAAACACAACCGCAAGGTCGCGATAACCGGCCGTTCCATGATAAACATTGTGTCGGCCGCCCTCCGGCTCGAATACATGAAGATCCCCGACGGACTTCTCATAGATCTGAACGACATAAACCGTTATCCCCCGAACCAGATCACGCTCATCACGACGGGTACGCAGGGCGAGCCGCTCTCCGCTCTTTCGAGAATGGCGTTCCAGTCCCACGACAAAGTCCGGCTCGGCGCCGGCGACCTCGTCGTGATCTCGGCAAGCGCGATACCCGGAAACGAGAAGATGATCGGCAAGATCATAAACGAGCTTCTCAGAAACGGCGCGTCGGTCTTCCGCGACGACAGCACGTCGGTCCACGTGTCCGGTCACGCCTGCGAGGAGGAGATCAAGCTGATGATCGCCCTCACGAAGCCGAAATACTTCATGCCGATCCACGGCGAATACAGGCAGCTCAGCGCGAACCGCGGGCTGGCGCTCGCCATGGGGATACCCGAAAAGAACATTTTCATCTCCGACGTCGGAAGGATCCTCGAGATCACCCCGACGGGGGCGTCGCTCACCGGCACCGTCCCGTCCGGCAAGGTGCTCGTCGACGGATACGGGATAGGGGACATCGGGAGCGTCGTGCTCCGCGACAGAAAACACCTCGCCCAGGACGGCATCATCGCCGTCGTCACGACGATCGATTTCGACGACCGTTTCATAGCGTCGGGGCCCGACGTCGTAACCCGCGGCTTCGTTTACGTCAAGGAATCCGAGGAGCTCGTCGAGGGCATCCGCGACGTGGCGAGGGAAACGATAACCGACTGCATCGAGAGCGGTGTGACGGATCACACCGAGATCAAGGCGCAGACAAAGAGCGCGATCATGAAATACGTACTGAACAGCACGGGGCGCAAGCCGATGGTGCTGCCGATCATCATGGAGGTCTGAAAGCCCGATATGAAAACAGAGAAATACGCATGGAAAGCCCGCCTGCTCCCCGGAATGAGGGACGAATATATCCGCAGACACAGGGAGATCTGGCCCGATATGGTCGCCGTCCTTAAAGAGGCGGGGATAGAAAACTACACGATATGGACCGTCGGCGACGAGCTTTTCGGCTATTACGAGTGCCGCGACGGCATAAAAAAAGCCGCGGCGGTACAGGCGGGATCGCCGGTCGTCGACCGCTGGAACGAATACATGAAGGACGTCATGGTGATGGACCCCGATCCCATGACCGGCGCGCAGCCCCTTCTTACAAAAGTTTTTGAGCTCGACTGAGCTTCGCGCCCGCGCGGTACTTGATTAAATCGCCGTTTTATGTTATAATGGCGTTTGAAGTGTCCGCAGAACGCGGATTTACGTCCGGCGGACGCCGGAACCATTGCAGGAAAGGCATGGAACAGATATGAAAAAAGCATTGGGAATCATCCTTTCGGCGGTTTTCCTGATCTCCGCGCTCGCGGGGTGCGGCGGCAAATCGTCGGGCGAAGAGGAATATATCGGTCCCACGATCCCCGTTTATCTTGCGGAGGAAATTGCGAACTACGATCCCGCGTACGGCAATCTTGACGCCGAAACGCAGAAGATCCTCGGCCTCGTTTACGAAGGGCTGTTCAAATACGACGCAAACGGCAAGGTCGTGAACGCCCAGGCGAAGTCGGTAAAGATACTCGACAAGCCGTCCGACAACTATTACGGCATCGAGATCAGACTCAAAGACACCGCGTGGAGCGACGGCACGCCCGTCCAGGCGCAGGACTACATCTACGCGTGGCAGAGGATACTCGAGCCCGGGTTCCGCGGCGAGGCCGCCTCCCTTCTCTTCGGGATAAAGAACGCCCGCGCCTGCAATCAGGGCGAGTGCTCCATCGAGGACCTCGGGGTCACGGATTCGGGAGTCAAGATCCTTCGCATAACCTTCGAGGGACCGACCGACTACGACAAATTCTACGAATATCTCGCGAGCCCGATGCTCGTCCCGCTCCGCGAGATCGCCGTCAACAAGGTGACTAAGGACTGGTCCTCCAGCTCCTCGGTCGTCGTATGCAACGGACCGTTCTGTATCCGCAGCTACTCGAACGAGGAAAAGCGCCTCACGATCGACCGCAACATCTACTACATGAGAAACGTCGAGAAGGACGGCGTGATGAAATACGTCACCCCGTACCGTATCACGAACGACCTCTCGAAGGGCGCGGAGGGCGCCGAGGCGCTTTTCGCCTCGGGAATGCTCGCTTACGACAGCTCGCTCCCGCTTTCAAAGCGCGCCGAATACGCGTCAAAAGCGACGGTCTCCGACACTCTCTCGGTGATGACCTACGTTTTCAACACCACGGTCGCTCCGTTTGACAAGCCCGAGGTCCGTCTCGCACTCTCAAAGGCGATCGACAGGAACAGGATAGCCGAGATACTCACGTTCGCAAAACCCGCCGGCGGTATCATCGCCGACGGAGTGTTCAACACCAATTTTAGGGGCAAGACGTCCTTCCGCTCGGCGGGCGGCAGTCTCATAGCTCCCGAGGCAAACCTCAGCGAAGCGAAGTCCCTGCTCTCGAAAGCCGGCGTCTCGGGCGGCAGCATCGAGATAACGCTTCGCAACACCGAGGCGGACGTCGCCGTCGCCGAATACGTGAAATCCGTATGGGAACAGCTCGGCTTCAAGGTCACGCTTAACAAGCTCGATTTCTTCAAATACAAGGACGAGCGCGAATATGACCTCGTCAGCGACAGATTCAACGAAGCGTACGAAAGCCGCAATTTCCAGGTCATCTCCGTCGACTACATGATGTTCACGACCGACGCGTTCGCGAATCTCGCGACCTTCTCGAAGGACTTCGCGAGCGGAGTGATCGACCTGACGGTCGCCGCCGACTCATACGACCTGACGACGCACGTTTCTGGATACGACAACGCGGAATACACGGCAAAGATCGAGGCGGCGTTTGCCGAGAGCGATCTTTCAAAGCGCGCGGAGCTCCTCCACGAGGCGGAGAGCATCCTCATGAACGACATGCCCGTCATGCCGCTCGTACAGCTTCAGAGCGCGGCGGTCTCTGACAGCAATCTCAAAGGCGTGAAGCTCACGAGATACGGATACGCCGATTTCATCAAGGCAGACCTGAAAAACATAGAGAAATACACCGTCGAAACGGGCGAATAACAAAAGGGATCAGAAGCGGCTGCCGGTGT
>JAFTDQ010000015.1 GCA_017454075.1 Clostridia bacterium | reverse complement strand
GGCAGGGCGGCTGTCTGACCGTTGTTATGACGATGATCGCGTTCGGAATAGCCGTGATTTTTATACTGCTCAGTCTTTGACGAAAAAGCGCCGGCCGGCGGGATCTGCCCGCTCGGTCGGCGTTTTCAGTCATTTTATCATTTTATCCGCTCAAAATCGGAGGCTCCGTGCTTGCAAAGCGGACAGACGAAATCCTCCGGGAGCTCGTCGCCCTCGTAGACGTAGCCGCAGACCTTGCAGACCCAGCCCTTTTTGTCCTTCGTCTCGGGCTTCGGCTTGACGTTCTTCTGGTAATAAGTGTAGGTCATCGTCTCGCGGTCGGAAAGGACGCGCGCCTCGGTGACCGAGCAGATGAACATCCCGTGCGTGCCGAGATCGACGTAATTCTCGACGGAAAGCGACATGAAGGAGTTTATGTTCGAGGGGAGAACGGCGAGGCCGTTTTCCGAACGGACGGGGGCGATCCCCTCGAATTTGTCGACCGAGCGGCCGGAACGGAACCCGAAACACTCAAACACCGAAAACGGCGCGTCGACGGACAGACAGTTGACGTTCATTTTTCCCGTCTGCTTTATCACGTGATGGGAATAATTGTCCTTGTTTATCGTCACGGCGATCCTGTTCGGGGTGTTCGTGACCTGGCTGACCGTGTTGACGATCAGGCCGTTGTCCTTTTTCCCGTCGTTTGACGTGACGACGTAAAGGCCGTAGCCGATGTTGAAAAGCGCGCGAGCGTCGTTCTTTTCGGGCGCGTCGGGGCTGAGCGCGATATAATCGCGGCAGAGCTCGTCGGCGAGACCGTTAAGCTCTCCCTTCGACCTCTCGTCAAGCGCCGAGCTGATCCTTACGTCGTTTTCGCAGAAAGTCAGATTCCTGCATCCCGAAAGCATGTTTTTCATGACCTTGACGGCGTTCGGCGCCCAGCTGCCGTTTTCGATGAATCCGACGGTGCGGTTCATGAAATTGCGTTCGGTGAGGTGGTTTATAAACTCCCTCATGAAGGGGAAGATCTCGGAGTTGTACGTCGTCGTGGCGAGGACTATGCGTCCGTAGCGGAAGGCGTCCTCGACGGCCTCCGCCATGTCGTCCCGCGCGAGGTCGGTCGCGACGACCTTCGGACAGCCGTTTTTCTTCAGCAGCTCGGCGAGGAGCTCGACCGCCTTTCTCGTGTTTCCGTACACCGAAGTGTAGGCGATCATGACGCCCTCAGACTCGACGCCGTAGGTCGACCATGTGTTGTAAAGCCCGAGATAATATCCGAGATTGCCGTCGCCGCCGAGCGTCGGTCCGTGAAGCGGGCAGATGCGTTTTATCTGGGCGCCCGAGGCTGAGATCTTTTTGAGCAGCGCCTGGACCTGAGCGCCGTATTTGCCGACTATGCCGAAATAATAGCGCCGTGCCTCGCAGGCCCAGTCGCCCTCGTCCCCGGCGTTTTCGTTGAGAGCGCCGAACTTGCCGAACGCGTCGGCAGAGAAAAGCGTCCCGCTGAAAGAATCGAAGGTCATGAGGACCTCCGGCCAGTGCACCATCGGCGCGGTAAAGAAACGAAGAACGTGTTTCCCGAGCGGGAGCGTGTCTCCGTCGCCGACTACGATGCGCCTGCCCGAAAAATCCTCTCCGTAAAAGTTCTTCATCATCGCAAAGGCCTTCTGCGACGCGACGACGGTCGCCCCGGGATACGCCTTTGTGAAGGCGAGGATGCTCGAGCTGTGATCCGGCTCCATGTGCTGGACAACGAGATAGTCCGGCGATCTGCCGCCGGAGGCCGCCGCGATGCCGTCAAGCCATTCGTGCGAAAAATCCCGCTCGACCGAGTCCATGACGGCGAGCTTGTAATCGGCTATGAGATAGGAATTGTAGGCCATTCCGTCGGGAACGCGGTATTGCCCCTCGAAAAGGTCGATCTTCCTGTCGCTTACGCCGACGTAATACGTGTTTTCGGCTGCGCTGATAATCTTCATGTCGGTCAGGACAGTTATTCTGCGGGGCTGAAGCTGTCTTTTCCCGCGCCGCAGAGTTCGCACTCAAAATCGTCGGGAAGATCCTCGAACTTCGTTCCGGGGGCGATGCCTTTTTCGGGCAGACCCTGCTCTTCGTCATATTCCCAGCCGCACAGATCGCAAACGTATTTCATAATCAAGTCTCCTTTTCCCGCCGCCCGGCGGGACGTTTTTTTCTGAAATTATTGTATCATAACGCGGAGCGTTTTTCAAGATGCCGAGAAAATAAACCCGGCCGCCGTGTGTAGAGTTACAATTGATGTGAGACTGAAAAAGGAAAAAAGAATAGAAAAAGTGATTGAGTTCTGATAGAATAGAATTACCCCTAATGCCAATCTGTCAGAAAGGACTCAATCACCATGAAAGATTATAGCACAAAAAAG
>JAFTDQ010000142.1 GCA_017454075.1 Clostridia bacterium | reverse complement strand
TCGACCCTCGGGGGGATCTCCTCGTACTGGCGGCGCGTTATGATGCCGTCCGCCTCCAGTTCTTTTAGGGAAACGGAAAGCATCGCGCTTGTCACGCCGGCCGTTTTCCGCAAAAGATCGTTGAACCGCTGCGTACCGTCCACAAAGAGGGTGCAGAGGATCCGCGGCTTCCATTTCCCGCCGACGAGCCTGAGCGACTCGGCGATGGGGCAGGGGGAAACGCAGGGACAAACGGCGGCGCAGGCGGTTTTATCCGTGTTATTTCTCATTTTTTCTCCTTGTCAGTTGACCGAAAAAGAAAACCGATCGCGTTCAACCGGTATTATAGCACATATCTTTTTCGGAGTCAATATGGTTTTCATACTTAAATGGGCTTTTGCCGTTTTCAGGGACCGTTTGCGGCAAAACGCGGCGGCAGGCGCGGATCGGCGATTCGCCGATATCCGTCAAAAACATCTTGACGCCGTATGAATATTGTGCTATCATAATGAAACGGCGATCCGGGACAACGGCCCGACAAAAATCAAAGGAAGACGCGGTTTTCTTAAAAGAAGGAGGGTAATATGATCATTACCGTCAATCTGTACTATAAAGGCCAAAACGGCAGCGCCCGGAAATTCGCGCGGGAGATGGAGAGCAGCGGTATCGCCGACGCGGTCCGCGCGGAGACCGGAAACCTGAGATATCGGTACTTTTTGCCGCTCGACGATCCCGAAACGGTTCTGCTCATCGATTCGTGGCGCGATCAGGCGGCGCTGGACGCTCATCACGCCGGTCCGTTGATGGAAAAAATCGCCGCCATGCGCGAGAAATACGACCTGCACATGACGGCCGAGCGGTACGTGACCGCCGCGGACGGATCGGATGAAGCGTTTCTGAGAAAATAAAGCGGAGGGGATCCCAATGAGTGAAAAAATCGTACAAACGGCGGGAAGAAGCCAGCTCGGCGCGTTCGCTCCGACGTTTGCGCACCTGAACGACGACGTGCTGTTCGGAGTGGTGTGGAACGAAAAGGCGATCGACGTAAAAACAAAATGTATCGTCACGGTCGTGTCGCTTATGGCGTCGGGCATTACCGATTCTTCGCTGACCTATCATCTTCAGAACGCCAAGGCGCACGGTGTGACAAAGGAGGAGATTGCCGCGATCATCACCCACGCGGCGATGTACGTCGGCTGGCCGAAGGGCTGGGCGGTGTTCCGTTTGGCCAAGGAGGTCTGGAACGAACAAACGCCGGCGGCGACGGAAAAGGATCGCTATCAGCAGTCGATCTTTTTCCCCATAGGCGAGCCGAACCCCTACGGGCGGTTCTTTGTCGGTCAGAGTTATCTTTCGCCCGTTTCCGCGGAGCAGGTCCCGGTGTTCAACGTCACGTTCGAGCCGGGCTGCCGCAACAACTGGCATATCCACCGCGCCAAAAGCGGCGGCGGGCAGATGCTGATCGGCGTCGGCGGCAGAGGGTATTATCAGGAATGGGGCAAGGCGGCCGTCGAGCTGACGCCGGGCAGCGTGATCCATATCCCGGCTGGCGTCAAGCACTGGCACGGCGCGGCGCCGGACGAATGGTTCTCGCACCTTGCGATCGAGGTCGCGGGCGAGGAAACCGATACCGAATGGTGCGAGGCCGTTTCCGAAGCGGATTACGGTAAATTGACCTGAAAAGGGCCGTGCGCCGCACGCCGGCGGTATTATCGAGGCGTTCTTTAACAGTCTCCGCGTTTTCTTTTGCGCGTCGAGATGTTAAAATCAAGAAAAAACAGAGGGATCATATGAACGGTATCTGGATACGCGCGGACGAACGTCCCGTACAGTCTCATTTCTATTATTTCATGAAGAAGATCACGGCGGGAAAGGTCAACGCCCTTTCCGTGGACGTGTGCGCGGACACGCGCTATCAGCTTTACATAAACGGCGCGCTTTGCTGCGAGGGGCCCTGCCAGGGCTCGTGGTACCAAAGATACTATGACACCGTCGAATGCGGTGATAAGCTCGTCGAGGGCGAGAACGAGATCTGCGTAAAGGTTTACTACGTTCACGACGAAGCGTTCATCTCCACGTTCAAAAAAGACCGCGCCGCGCTCTGGTTGACGGGCCGCCTCGTCTGCGACGGCGAAAACCGCGATTTTCGCTCGGATGAAAGCTGGGAATGCTTCCGTGACGATTCCGTATCGTTTATGCAGGGAAGGGGCGTTCACCCCTCGATCCCGGAATTTGAGCGCGTAAGCGGCGCGCCGACGCTCGTCCGCGTGCCCGTGACGTGTTGGTATGAAGCCAGACCTCAGAACGGCTGCTACAATGAGTTCGGCTTGAACGAGCGGTATATCCTTGAAAAGCGTCCCATTCCTCAGATGCAGACGTATCCGGAAAAAGAATTCTCCGTCGACCTGTGCGAGCCGAACGTAAAAGAACTCGATTCCGGCAAATACACGACGGCGAAGGTCCGTTTCGCCGTCAGCGCGAAGCCCGGCACCGTCATAAGGATACTGTATGCGGAATGCCGCCTGACGCCCGACGGAAAAGGCGGATGGTACAAAAATATGCGCGACGAGCCCGGCGGACTTATCGAGGGCGTTTACGACGAGATCACGGCGACCGACGGGGTGACGGTTTTCAGTCCGTTCTGGTACCGTGCCTTCAGATTCGTAAGACTGGAATCCGACGGCGAGTTCGAGCTGCGCGGCGCTTCGTTTGCAGAGTACTTCTATCCCATGCACGATATCGCGCGGTTCCGGTGCTCCGACGAACAGCTGAACAAAATGTGGGACGTCAGCCTTAACACGGTCCGCTGCTGTATGCACGAGATCTACGTTGACTGCCCGTACTATGAACAGCAGCAGTACGGCATGGACTCCGCGAACGAGGCGCTCTTCACGTATCGTTACGTAAACGACACCCGTATGCAGAGGAAATGCATCACCGATATGGCGCACTCGCAGATCCCGGACGGAATGATCCAGGCGAACTATCCGTCCACTATGATCCAGGTGATCCCCGATTTTTCGCTGTTCTTCATATTCATGGTCAGAGACTATATGATATACACCGGCGATATCCCTTTCGTCACCGAAATGACCGGATTTATCGACCGCGTGCTTGAGGGCTTCCGCAGATACGAGGATGAACGCGGACTGTTCGGCGTCACGCCCTACTGGCCGTTTGTCGATTGGGTGCCCGGATGGCCCGGCGGCGTTCCCGTGGGAGGGCTTGAAGAGCCGCTGACCGTGTCCAATCTCATGTACGCCGCGGCGCTGAAAGCCGCCGCCGGGATCTGCGACGCGTGCGGAAAGCACGGAGCCGCTGCGGATTACAGGGCAAGGGCGGACAGGCAGAACGGGCTTACCGTGAAATATTGCTACGACACGGAAAAGGGCCTGTTCAGAAACACGCCGGAAAGAAACGATTACTCCGAGCATACGACGCTTTGGGCGATCCTGTCCGGCGCGTTTGAGGGTGAGCAGGCTCACGCGCTTATGCAGAGGACCATCGACGCGGACGTCGACCGCTGTACCTTCTCCATGAACCATTTCATGTTCCGCGCGCTTGAGATCTCCGGTCATTACGATCACGCGGACCGCGTGCTTGACGGCTGGCGCGAAATGCTCGACAGGCACTGCACGACGTGGTGCGAGAACCCCGGTCAGCCGAGGAGCGAATGCCACGGTTGGTCGAGCGCTCCCGCGTACGAATTTTCGGCGGTGATCCTCGGCGTAAAGCCCGCGTCTCCGGGTTTCGGCACGGTGACCGTAAAGCCGTATACCGAAACGCTCGACTGGGCGAAGGGTGAGGTGCCGACGCCGCACGGCAAAATATACGTTGAATGGCACAAGAAAAACGGGGAGCTGTCGCTTGACGTGAGCCTTCCCGACGGGATCAGGCTCGTTTGAGAGGCGGTACGGACGGCTGAATCGGATCGGTGTCTGCAAATTTCGGCCGGACGTTTTATTACCCTAACAAGACCGCGTTCCGGCGCCTGCCGAGCGGGTCTCGCATCTCGCGATCGTGGGTCTCGGGCGCAGAAACCGCTGCCGAACGGCGCGAGACTTTTTCCGGGCAGGATCGCGGTAAATTGACCTGAAAAAGGACTTTTGCTCGCGGGGTTTCGGGGGGATCATCCCCCTGAACGGGGATCGGGGCGGCGCCCCGAAAAAGACCGGCGCCCATGCGGAGCGTTCCTGAGAACAAAACGAAAGATAACGCGCGGCGGCGGGTAGGGCCCGCCGCCGATTTTTTGATATATCGCGCCGATCGACGGCCGCGCGCTTTCGGACGTGCCCGATCCGGCTTATAGGCGCGCCGGCCGTTCTGCTTTTACGCCGCGCGCGGCCGAGAGAATCACGATGCCTTTCAAAACGGCCGAGACGGCCCTGCCTTTGAACGGGATATCCATATATTGTCCTCCTGTTTTGTTCTGCGCGGCAAACGCCGCCGCTTTTGCCGCGGTCTGCCGCGCCGTTTTGAAGAACGCGGCCGTTCTTCCCGCCTTATCGTGCCAATCCGGCGGCAAACTCACCCGCCCGCCTGAAGTCCTCTTCGGTCGGAAGGCCCTTGTTGATAAAGATCCAGGAGGCCGCGCAGTGGAACTCATTTTCGCTCACCGGGATCCCGAGCGCGCCGGCGGCCTTTTTGACCGCCTTCAGCGTGGAGGAGCCGGAAGCGGCGGTGTTCATGTTGACGATTTCGCCGATCTTGTCCCGGTTTCGCGCCAGGAAGCGCACGACCTCTTTGTCGATATCGGCCGCGTACATGGCGTTTATCAGAAACAGTCTGTCGGTTTTTTCGGACAGATCGGAGAACACGTCGAGCGCCTCGGTCCCCAGCGCCGCCGACACCGCGTCGGCGAGTTTTTTCGTGTTGCCCTTTTTCGATTTTGTAAAATATCGGATTGCGATTTTCATAACGGCTCCTTTACGGTTTTTAATTTTATTTTTTCGCGGCTTCTTTCGCCGCGTTCGCGCGGTTCGCTTGGTACTCTGAACGGGGCGCGGCTTCCGTTTTGTTTCGGCCGGTTTTATTCGCGTCTGAAAGAGGCGATATACGCGGTATCGGCCGGCAGGACGATCCCCGGGTCGGAGATCTCAAACGCCGTCTTTATCCCGAGCTCGTTCGCCGCAAGCTCGAAATGGCACAGCGCGATGCCCATATCGATTTTTTGGATATCCCACGCGCCGTCGTCGTAGCCGCGGCTTCGTTTTTCGTAAAAGTGAGCTTTATCTCCGGACAGAACGACCCGCCACGGCTGTTTGTTCATGGCGGAGGGCGCGAGGCGCACCGCCTCAAGCGCGCCGGCAAGGACTCCGGCGGCGTCTTTCGTCAGAGGCTTATCAAAGGAGCCGTCGAAAAACACCTCGCCGAAGGCAAAGCGGTTGTCCGCCCCGATCCCCTTGCGCATCATGCTCTCGCGCAGCGACATTTTCTTTGCCGGATAGCCGAGCGGGCTGACGCAGGGCATGACCTCGCCGTCTGACAGCGCCATCGCCTTTTCAAAGGCGTCCCGCTTCATCGTGCCGGCGATCCAGGTCGTGCCGACGCCGAGGCTTTCCGCGAACAGAACGACCTTCTCGAACGTATATCCGAAGGCCTCCTCGGCGTGCGGGACGCGGCGCAGCTTGCCCGCGATATACGTGTCCGCCCCGACGATCACCGGGCTTGAAAGGCCGTGCTTTTCGGCGTCGAGAAGCCGCCATTCGATCGGGATACCGTAGGGATTTTCGACTTTCAGGGCAAACGCCGGGATTTTTTTCGCGTCGTCCGGGCGGAGCGGGACTCCGTCAAAGGTTCTGACGCTTCTTCTGGTCCTGATGGCTTCAAGTACGTTCATGGCAAACCTCCTCAGGCGTTTTCGCCGTCGCCGTCGAATTCTTCGCCGGACGCCCAGTGGGCGAGGCGGTGCAGGATCGGCCACAGCCGGCGGCCGCGGTCCGTAAGGGCGTATTCGACCCTCGGGGGGATCTCCTCGTACTGGCGGCGCGTTATGATGCCGTCCGCCTCCAGTTCTTTTAGGGAAACGGAAAGCATCGCGCTTGTCACGCCGGCCGTTTTCCGCAAAAGATCGTTGAACCGCTGCGTACCGTCC
>JAFTDQ010000141.1 GCA_017454075.1 Clostridia bacterium | reverse complement strand
TTCTCTGTCCGTACCGGATCAGCAGGCCGAGCCGGACGAACAGCGCTCCGAGCGCCGCGAACAGTATCCCGATTATTATGAACCAAACCAGATCACCCATGACTTCTTTCATCTCCGTGATATCCGTAAATCCCCGCACGCCGGGATAGATATTTGCTTTGACAAACGGTTTTTTTATTTGTATATAACCTCAAATTCTTCGCAAACCACTTTTGTATTCTCGTCAAAAGACTTATTCACGGAAGCAAGTTCATCCGTAAGAAATCTTTCATGAACCCTTCGCCAGTAATCCAGAGATCGGTCGCCCTCCCCTCCTTTGAAAGCGTGCTCTTCCGACACACGGATGAATTCCGTAACGTAAACTTTGAGAGTTTTTACGATACAAACGGCATCTTCGTTTGAATTCAATATAACGCTGTAATCACCCGATTGCGGCAAAGGCCCCTTATCGATTAGATACTGTTCGTACGCGGAACAGGTCGCTGTTTTGGTCCCCTGAACGACAAGACCGGCGAGTTCGTCCGGAGCTTCTCCGAAAGCCCAGGCTTCATATTCGCCGGACAGTCCGGATCGCCTCCATAATTCTTCAGCAGTCATAATCCGTCCCCCTGAATACCCCGGCCTTCCGGGGTCATTTTTTGCGCTTTCCGGTCTTTTTTAAGGCGTCGGCGGTCTCGGAGATCCATTCGCCGTAATGGTCGTACGGGCTCTCCGTCCACCAGTCGAGGAGCGAGTTGAGCGACTCAAGGTCCTCTTCGACGCTGTCGCCCCCGTACTGCTCGGGGTCGCGGTTCACCGTCACGACGTGATTGCCGTCCTCTCTGAAGTCGACCCGGAAAATGAGGGTTCCGGTCCAGCTCCGGTGTGCAAAGAGGGTGTCGCCCTCCATATACCAGAACCATTTGTCCTCCATTTCCCGGGGAACGTTCCCGAAGCGGAGGGCGTTCATCTCTTTTTCGCTTAATTTTCTTGTCAGCACGAAGGTCTCGTGCTTTTCCGGCATCGGTTTGGTCTTCCAGTCTTCGCGGCGCGCCGGTCTTTTCGTGTTTTCGGTCATGAGTTTTTCCTTTCTGACGCCGTTTGCGCCTCTTTCATGTTCCGGGAGGTCGCGATAAAAGTAAATATCCCCCTTGCTCTCCTGTTTCGTGCCCGCGTAAACGCGGTTGTTGAACCCGCCGATCTCAAATCCGTTTTTCAGATAAAAGCGGCAGGCGCCCTGATTGTTGTCCTGACATACCGCGTATATACCGCGGAGGCCGTATTTTTTGGCCAGGCGTTCCCCGTATTCGATGAGAAGGGAGCCGACGCCGGCGCGTCGATAACGGCGGCAGACCTTCAGATCATAGAGATACAGATATCCGAAGAGCTGTTTCTGATATATCGCGAGCCCCACGCACACGTCCCCGTCGTAGGCGCCGACGAAAACGCAGTCCTTCGACATTTCGGAAAAATCGTAGTTTTCGTCCGGAAAGGTCATCTCGCCGCGCTCTTCTCGCGGCAGACTGACGAAGGTATGGCTCCAGACCCCGTCCGTCAGGGCGGGGATCATCCTTCCCCGGAGCGGGAACGGCTCGTTCGGGATATTTATATCCTCCCGTCGTTCCTCGTTTATTTCTCTTATAGCGACAGTCATGACGTCCCTCAGAAGATCTGCCCCGGGAGTCTGAGCTTTTCTTTCGGCGGGAAGTTTCTGTCGAACTCTTCGACGTCGTTCTCGTCGACGTAATAGCCCAGCGGAGTGCGGTAGATCCCCGTGACGTCATTAAGATATCCGGGAACGAGCTCTTTGCAGAGGAAAAACGAATCGTCCGCCCCCTCGGGGAGGTCGTGGTAGCGTATCCCGAACTTCCCGGCGTAGTCGAATCCGCATTTGCCGTAAAAGCCGATGTTGCCCTCGAAAAGCACGGCGCCGTACCCGCGCGCCGCCGCCTCCCTCAGGGAATAATCGAGCAGCGCCTTGCCGTACCCCATGCGTTTTAGCTCCGGCGTGATCCCGATCGGGCCCATCGTAAGGACGGGGACGGTCTCTCCGCCGTCGCCGTCGATGACGGTCTTCATGAACATGTTCTGCCCGATCAGCCTGCCGTTCCGTTCCATGACGAAATCGAGCTCCTCGACGAATGCCGGGTCGTCTCTCAGCACGTGGATGACGTAATGCTCGAAGCAGCCGGGGCGGTAAACGTTCCAGAACGACTCTCTGACGAGGTTTTCGACCTCGCGGAAATCTTCTTCTCTTTCCCGCCGGATGATATAGTCACACGGATCCATTTCGGTCTTCCTCCTTTTCTGAAACGCCGGATATAAGTACGGCGCGGCAGGGCGAGCCGTCGGCTCCCCCGAGATTGAGGGGCGCGGCGCTGAGGAAATACTTTCCTTCGGGCACGTCCGAAAGCCGTACGCCCTCGAGCAGGACCACACCGGCGCCGAGCAGCGCGAGGTGGACCTCCATGGGCGCGTCCTCCGGTCCGACGGTCTGCGATTCGGTCCCGTAAAGGAGCAGCCCCGACGAGGCGAACACGCGCGCGCCCTCCGCCGAAAGCACGGCGGGCCCTTTTATGAGTATGCGTTTCGCCGGCTCCGTCCCCGCGGCCTTCGCCTTCCCGATTATCCGGGCGGCGTCCTCTCCGGTGAGAAGCCCTGCGTGCCCGGCGACGTACGCCGGACCGACGAAGGGCAGGGTGCCGAGCCTGTCGACGGTCTTTCCGCCGTCGATGAAATGGAACGGCGCGTCGATGTGCGTCCCGTTGTGGGCGCACATGCTGAACTCCGTTACGTTGCAGAGCCCGCCGTCACGTATCGAGCCGATTATTTTTCTTTTCGGCGAAGGGTCGCCGGGAAACACCCGGCAGCCGAACACCTCCTGCGAAATATCGTATACTTTCATCGTGTGATCTCCGGATCGCCGTTCGCCGGTCCCCCCGGCGTTTTCCGATAACGGCTGTATTTATTATACCATACCGCGCCGGGCTTTTCAATCCGCGCGGTAAAACAGAACCGGCCGGGGGGTCCCGACCGGTTTTCGTATGATGCTTTTTGCTTCCGGCGTCCCGTCAGGGCTTCGTCACGCTGAGGGTCGTCGTGCCCTGAAGGTGCTGGAGCGCGACGTATATCCCGTCGGAGTTCCACGCCGAGAAAGAGTAGATCGTGTATCCCGCGACGGTCTGCTCGCTCTCGCTCACGTTCTCGGTGAATCCGGCAGCCCGGAGCTTCCCGACGTACGCCTTCGCCTGATCGGCGGTCGCGCCGGACGAGAAGGCGCTCACCGCGTCGTCGCTCGCGGTTACGGTCATACCGGGGAATCCCGGGTCGGGCACCGCCCTGCCGATCCCGCTGTCGGGCCATCTGTCCGAAACGCCGGGCAGGTCGGTATCCATCTCAAAATCCTCGAAGCCGTCGATATCGCGGATGACGTCCTCGAACTGAGATTTTATGTCCTCGGCGTCGGCGTCGTTCAGCTCGTTTTTCATCGACTCGAAGGCGGCTTTTTCGTCCGCCGTCATGCCGAGGGTCACGTCGAGCTCCCCGAAATCGCGTCCGGTCTCCCATTCGCCGTCCGAAAACTCGGCTGTCAGGGCGTTTTCGGGGTAGTCGAAGCCGAGCTCCGCCCCGGCGCCGTCCCCGGCGGCCGTCTGCCCTTTATAAAGAAGGTCGTAGAGCGCGCCCTCCCTGAGGACCTCGCCGCCGTCTTTTATGAATCTGTCGTAGTAGGTGAGCAGCTCGTCGAGGGACATGCCGTCGAGGTCGATATCGCCGACCATTCCGGGAATAAGCCCGTCTTTCACGGGGTCGGTCTCGCCGCTTTCACCGGGTTCGCCCTGCCCGGGGAGGAATTTCAGAAGGAAACACCCCGAGAGGAGCAGGACGGAAAGCGCGCCCGCGAGCAGAAACGTCAAAGTCTTTTTCATTTCACGGTCACCGCCTTGTCTATGTTTTTGATCCAGAGGGTGAGCATATTGTCCCTGAGATCGTCAAATATCCGGTAGTCGGCGATCGCCGGCCGCCCTATCCGGGTATTTCCGTTTCCCTTGAGCTCGCGCTTGTCCCAGCCGCCTCTCGGCGCCGAAAGCGAATCCCACGCCGTGACGTCGTGGGTGTCCCACACGATGGCCGGGTATCTGTTCCCCTCGAGGAGGGTCCCGGAACAGCCCTCTTTCATAGTCACCTCGGAACGGTAGGTCGCGACCGAGGAGTTTAATTCGAGACTCCCGTCGTCCCACTGTCCGAAATCGAGCGAATAGGTCACCGCGTGGGCGAGATTGAAGGCCGAAACGTCCTCCGCCCCCTTCAGAGGGACGGATTTCGTGAGGGTCGTGCCGACCGCGTTGCGTTTGTCTATATGGATTTGCGCGTCGCTCAGGGTTATGACCTTCGTGAGCGTGGATTTTTCCTTCGCAGACTCGGGACGGACCTTGTAGAGATGCTGTATTCTCCTGAAAATATCGCTGTTTTCGGTGAAGATCGTCGGGAAATTGACGTCGAAATTGGCGAGATCGTGCCATATTTCAATGACAATCGAGCCCTCGTAGATCCCGCTCCAGTTGGTTACGGATTTCTCGCCGAAGCTGTCGACGCGCTCCATATCGACCTTGAGCCACTTTATCTGCTCGACGTCGATCCCGAAGAACTTTTTCGTTCCGTACCTTATGTCGCTGACCTTGAGCTTCCAGTTGTTCGTGCCGCGATCTTCCTCGGCTTTTTTCAGCCGTTCGTTGCATTCTTTGTAGAACAGATCGAGCAGAAGCTGGCGCTGAAGCGCTTTTTCGGCGATCTCCTTCTCCTCCGATATGCGCGTCCATTCGGCCGCTATGTCCTTCGTCGAGAGGAAGGCGTTGAGGGCGAGATCCGCCCATTTCGCCCCGGTTATGAGCTTTACGGCCTCCCCGGTCAGCTGTCCGATGACGAAATCGGACGCGGCCTGCCCAATCTCCTTTTTGCCGGTGTACATGTCGTATATGTCGTTGAAAGTGCCGAAGCCGGCGACGTTCAGACCTATACGGAGGGCGGCGGCGGGGTCGAAGCCCTTCAGGCGCTTCGCCTGTTCTATCACCATGGCGGAATATTCGAGGACGCCGCTCGTGATGTTCATCTGATCCATCACGCCGTCGACGATCCCGTCGATCTCGTCGCGCGAAAGGACGCTCCCGTTCGAAAGCTCGCCGGTGAAGGTCGAGGTGCCGAGCGTGAACCTGACCTCGACGAGGAGATCGCGGTTTTCCCTTATCCTGGTGTAGTCAACTCCGTCGATACGCCCGGGCTTTTTCATCGCGTTCGTAGTTCCCGGAACGAGAAGCAGCGAAACGGTCAGAAGCACCGCGAGCGAGAGCGAAACAATTCTCCTTGTTTTTGTCATTTTCATCTCCGTTTACGGTCGGTCGGGCTTTCCGCGCCGTCCTCCTGCCCCCGCAGAGGCGGCGGGCAGGACCGGTACGAATCACCCGTTCTGTTTGTTTTCGTCTTTCTTCTTTTTCTTTGAAACGACGAGGATCACGATAATGATGACGACGACGAGTATGATAAGCAGCCAGATAAAGATGCAGATGCCGAGGGGCTGCGGGCAGAAATGGCATATCGGACAGGTTTTCTTCGTCGGTTTCGACGGATCGTCGGGAGTTGCCGTTCCGCTGCCGACGGGGGCGGTGTTATAGTTTATGTCGTCCGTGCCGAAGGATATGGTCTTCGACCAGTCGGAGTAGATCTCTCCGGCAAAATAGTTCGTGTGATCGTATCTGTAGCGGCAGCGGAGCTCGATGACGGAATCCTTCGGAACGGTCTGACGCTCTTCGTTCGCGAGACTGAACAGCGCGGACTCCATCTCGCCGGCTTTTATGATCCAGTCGCCTTGGAGCTGAACAAACTCGGCGTCGCCCTTTACGCGGGCCCAGACCTCGATAACGATCCTGCCGCCGTCGGCCTCGACCTTCGTCGCGTTTTCGGTGAGCTTGTCGGGGACTGTCAGAGTGAACGCGACTATCGGGTTGTCGTTGAACTCCTTGTCGGTCATGCGCAGGCCGGTGATCACAGGGGCGTCAAGGTCGGCCTTGGTCAGCGGCTCGAGCTTCTCGGCGTCCTTGCCGACGCTCGTAATATTCGACCATTCGGAGAAGTAATATTTGTCGCCTTCGCCGTCTTTCCTTATGACGAGCACGAATCTCGCGCGGAAATAAACGGTGTGCTTCGTGTAATCTATATGAAGCTCCTCGTTTTCCTCGTCGTAGGTGTACTGCTCGGGTCTCAGCTGATCCTTGACTCCGGGGGTGTGCGTCTCGGGATTGCCGTTCCAGCGGTCGTCGTTCGGGACGCCGCGGGTGACCCAGATGTCCTGAACGGTCTCCGTCGCGTTATTGAGCCCGCAGTCAACGATATCCCATTCGCTCCAGCGCGAATTGCCTTCGCTGTCGCGACCGAGACCGAAATATTCGTCTCCGTCCCAGTATTTTGTGTAATGCCAGCCCGAAACGTCGTCCTTGACGTCGTCGACCGCCCAGTCGATCTGCACGTTCATCCAGATGTCGTCGCAGCCGATGTTTTCCATGAACTGATCGATGGTGTCGTCTAAATGCGCGGTTTCCTTGTTCTTGAAGAACGTCGTCATGTCGTTGCTCAGACTGTACGTCAGTTTTGTGGTCGTGGGTGAATCGCCGCCTTCCTCCCATTTTGCCGAAACGTATGCCGGTGGCACGAGGTCAAAAGGCAGGCCGTCGGCGGCCGCCGGCGCGGATATCGCCGCGCATCCGAGAAACACGGCTGTAACGAGCGCGATCGAAATTAATGTTTTTTTCATTGCAGGCTCCTTGTCTTAACGGCTTACCGCCGCATTTTTTGTATTGCCGGGTAACGGGAAAAGGGTTCCGGACTCCGTTCCGGCGCTTTCCCCCTTATATTTCCCGCTTTTTCTTTTCAAGTATAGCATAAAACGCGCCTTTTGTAAAGAAGCGCGAGGTCATTCGTCGGGCAGAAGATCCATATCCCGGGGATCGGCGAAAAACTCCGGATGGTTTTCAAGCCGGTCAGCATCCGTGATCCCGCGTATCACCCTGCATGGCACACCGGCGGCGAGGGAGTCCGGCGTAATCCATGATTTGCGGTCTCCTTTCAGCGTCCGGGTCGGCCGGTTCAAGCGTTCCCGGCGAGCGGACGCACCGATATTATATCACGGGATCGCGTAAGATTCAACTCCGTCTTTTCATTTCCCGCGCAAACCCGTTTTTTCGCGGCGGTTTCAGGCTTTTTTTCGGCAAAAGCGGCTTTTCGGCCGCGATAAGCCGAAATACCTGTTGACACGCCGCGCAGGCTCACCTATTACTAATAATATGGAAGATAACTTCTGCGATCCCGCCCGGCCTGTATAACAATTTAAAAATTTAGTTATTCTTTCCCCGTCGGGATAGAAAAATGAAAGAACAACGGCGAAAGCCCCTTTTTTCTTGAGATAAAAAATGCGTTACCTTGTCAATTAGCAACTATAAAACATCCTTTATCCCATCTGACCTGACTACTAGACTCATAAGTGTAAATTTTTTGTAAATATTGTGTTTTGCTTGCCGGCATTGTTGACTTGTGCGCCTGATTGTGATATAATTCCACACCTTTTTCTTGACCGCACCGGCTGCGTTCATGTTTTAGCATCTCGCGCATCAAAGCAGACATTCCTGTGTTAGGTTATGGGGACACGGATTGCCGCTGAACGGACTGGGAACAGGTAAGCGTAATTCAACTAAAAACCTAATGAAGTAGCGGTAACAAGAGATTCTAAAGCCGCGGATGGAGTTTAAAATGGGTAAAAGAATTATATCACTGCTTGCGGCCGTGATAATAGCTTTCGGATGTGTGCCGGGCTCGATTTTTACTGAAATCGCGACCGCGCTTCCGTCCGAAGTGCAAAACACGCCGACCGGAGGCAAAGGCGGAGAATCATCTGTCCCCAACGGGGAAAATCCACCCCCAGGGGAAGTGATGGTTCAACGATCGAAATAGGCAGTATTTTCGCCACGCTCGTCACGGGAGCGACGGCGACGCCTGTCGCCGGAGAGACTGTTCCCGACTATGTCTGGACGCCTACGACGACAAACAAGGATCATGCCTTTAAGATCACGGTCACGTATTCGATGTCCGGCGAATTCGATTATTTTGAAAGAAACCAGATCGAAATTCGCATACCCGCTTCGATACTGAGAGATAAAACCGGGGGGAACGCGGATTATTACGAAATGTCGCTCCCGCTTTTCGATGATCCCGATCTGACCGATGACAACCTACATAAGAGGGCTTTCCGGCTACATAACGGCGGTCTTCGACTATGATCTCCCGGACAGGACCTTCGATGCCGACGTTCCCGGGTTCTACGTAAATAATCAGCCCCTGAATTTTACCATTACGATAACCTCGGACGCGGATATGACGGCGCAGGATGAAAGCTTTTTCGAAGCTGAACACTATTATCGCGCCGACGACGGATATGCCGTCGGGGTAGGTAGGGTAATAATCCTTTCCAAAACCATAAGCGGGAATACGTGCGTCATGGAATGCAAAACCGATGTGACCATGAAATCGCTGGGTTCACCCATCTATTTCGAAGTGGGGCTGAGAAGAGGAGTGTACGGGAAGGAAGGCGCGTTTCGTGCGTTCATTTTGATGCCGATTGTTAAAGTCGATGCCGTGAGTCCCCCTGACGAGTATTGCACGTCTGTCGGCAACATCGAGTACTGGAAAAAACCCGATCGATTCGAAATTATATGCCGACCCGCAGGGAAAAACCGAGATCACCGTTGAGGGTACCGTGATCCACGGCAGGATCCACGGCGAAATAGATCATATCGATTACCTGCCGGCGACGACGGCATATGACGGACATATCGAATACTGGAAGTGCAATGAGTGCAAAAGGCTTTACGCGGATCAGCTGCTGGAACACGAGATCACGCCTGACGATACGGTCATTCCGCAGATCGTAACTTATACCGTACGGTTCGTTCTCATGGGCGGGGAGCTCCTCCAGAGCGGGAGCTACGGGTACGGAGAGATCCCGGTATATTCCGGCGACGATCCGGAAAAAGCCCCGGACGAACAGAACACCTACTCGTTCGCGGGATGGAGCCCCGAAATAACGCCCGTCAACGGCGATGCGACCTATACGGCGGTCTACGGAGCGGAAACCAACGTTTACGACGTTTCGTTCATCGTGAACGGGGTCGCCGGGATCGTGAAAACGGCTTACGGAGACACCGTGAAGGTCCCCTCCGACCCGACGGTCGAGGGCAGCGACTTCACCGGATGGTTCACCGACGAAGAATGTTCTTCGCCGGCCGACCTCACCCGGCCGGTCACGGGCGCCGTCGCGTTCTACGCGGGATTTGAGAGTATCGTTTACTCGTCGGAGGACGCCGGCGAGCTTGTCTGGAACGGAAACGACGCGCGGGATATAACGTTCACTATACATCGCTGCCGCAGAGACGACGAGACCTTAGGCCTGTTCAGGGGATTGAGATTCGGCGGGAAAGAAATCGATCCTTCGCTCTTCACCGCCGAAGCGGGGAGCGTGAAGCTGACCGTGAAGAGCGAATTCTTCAGCGACGTTCCGGCCGGCGTATACGATCTTGACGTCCTGTTCGCCGACGGTTCGGCCACGGTAAAGGTCACGGTCAATCCGAAGACAGTGAGCCCGCCGACGGGCGACCGGCTGCCGCTTGCGTTCCTCGCGGCGGTCGCGCTTGTTTTGCCGGCGCTCATCGCGGGCACAGCCCGCCGCGGGAAGGCGGACGACTGACGGCCGGACGGAGGTCGTTTACAAGCGTAAGAACGGCGGCTACGGCATACTCATCCCGTCGGTCAAGGACTGACGCGCTACCCTGCCCGGCGGGGACCCGCGAAAAAACAAAATAACGTAAAAGCAGACCGGCCCGGCCGGTCTGCTTTTTGTACGGCGATAATGCGTTTTGTCGGAAAAGAGAATCCGTATTAATGATGTAAAGCCGAACTATAACTTGCCTTCCCCCGTTGTGGGGAAGGTGGGCGGCGAAGCCGCTCGGATGAGGGTTGTCCAACTGGTGATTATAGCCGTTACATTATTGCTATGCGCTTGTTTTTCACCCTCATCAGTCATCCTCGCTTACGCTCGGATGACAGCTTCCCCACGACGGGGGAAGCCAAGGGCTTGTGC
>JAFTDQ010000140.1 GCA_017454075.1 Clostridia bacterium | reverse complement strand
GGCTTCGGACTGATACAGAACCACGCGTTCATTGACGGAAACAAGCGCATCGGCGCGCATGCGATGCTCGTTTTTCTTGCGCTGAACGGTTATGTTTTTTCGTATACTCAAAAAGAACTGGCTGAGATCGTTCTTTCCGTCGCTGCGGGTGAAAAAGATTGTGACGATCTGCTGTTCTGGCTTCAATCACACTTAAATTGATTTGTTTCAGCGCAGTTTCACCGTCATAGGTGGTGAGTAAGTGCGCCGTTTTTGGCTGAAAGGAAAAAAATGATTGCCACCCTTGCCAAAGAATTGTATGAAAAATCTATGGTTCTGAAAAAATACAGCACGGTTGATTTGATGCAAAAAAGTTAACGCGCAGCTTTACTTTGTGAATTACAAAATGATCAACAATTAGCTTCCCTGATACTAAAGGAACTCAAGAATGACTTGTCATATTCTTCGGAATACTATGACTTGGCTTTGGTTATGTGTAATTCTCTGTTTGAGTGTGTGTGCTCTTTGGCTTCTAAAAAGAAAAACTACCGTCAGACGGTTTGGAGATATATTCACGGTTTTCACAATCTTCCTCGCGCGTTTCTTCCTATAGAAAGCAAAGCAAGAATTTCCGCCGCACAAGCAATGAATTATTACAGACCTTATTTGAAAACGGATTAAATATAAGTCCGTTATCGATATCCGCGCCATTTTACGGGGGCGTCCTATGGACGTCCCCGTAAAATAATGTGAATAAAGCGGGTTGAAAGCGTTCGCAGGCGGGAGGAACGCAAAGCGCCGGATAAATGGCGAACTCGGTTCAACAGTCCGGTCATTCAGAACAAAAATGAAGGGCATCCAACGGATGTCCTTTTTTTCGGATACGAAGCCAGCTTCTTGGCCTTACGAAAAAATACTCTTACAAACAAATTATGGCCTATTTATCCAAGGTGAAAAAATGCATGAGCGTTTCTGCTCCTGCGGATTGGCACAGCACCGTCACTCTAAATTACATCCGAAAACTCGTCAATGCCCTTCATCCGGATGTATAGTTCATAATCTTACTCATTTTCTAATAAAAATCATTCTCTGAACGAAAAGCCCATAATTTGAGTATTTTGCCATTGTTTTTTCCGTTCAAGTTTCAGTATAATATTTCAAAATGGCTCCCGGCGCTGCTGACACGGTTTTTCCGGACGGTTTGGACAGCATCAGGCGCGCCGAGCATTAAAAAAAAGGAGAGGAAAAAACAAATGAAAAAAATCCTATCTATCTGCCTGTCCGCGTTAATGATAATCATGTCTGTGCTGGCGATCACCGCCTCCGCGGCGGATAAAAACGAGTTCGCGGGCAAACATTACATCTACTTTACGCGCGGCGATTACGGCAGAATCATCGAGTTCACGGTCGACGCGTTCGAAAAGACCTTAGTCACGACCTGCATAGTCGCGTCGGAAGACTTCAGCAACGGCAGGCTCTCGGCTTGCAGCGATCCCGTCACCGTCAGCTGGAAGGTCAGCGGCACCAAAATGGACGTCACGGTTTCCAACTTCAACAATGCCGACGAAGCTTATCTCGGTCAGACGACAAAGCTCAGATTTGACGGCAAGGATACGACGTTCACGACCACCGAAACGACCTTCAGCTTTTCCACCGAGCAGACCGGCTCCGCGCACATCATTTATTTCACAAACACCGCTTACGGCAGAGCCTACGTGTTCAATATCAACGGAACAAGCGGCAGAGTCAATGACGTGGCTCCGCTCATCTGGGAGGATGCGACATCCGGCACCGCCGTTGACTTCATCTCTACGGTAAACGATGAAAGAGTGAACATTGAATACACCGTCGACACGGAGGTCGATCCCGAAAACGGCGCTGACGTGACCGTAAAGCTCAGCGGATGGTCTTATCCGTCGCAGTGCACCGGGTATGTCGCGCTCGACCAGTTCCCCAACGGCAAACTCAACGACAATAAGAAGTCGGCAAACGGCGATAACGAGGTCCTCACCGCCTCCTTCGGCGGCATCCTTCTTCCCAACCTTCTGAGCGCGGAAGAGCAGTCGAGCGCCCAGACGTCGGACGGCATCGTCATATCCCTGATCGCGCTCGTTTCCGCCGCCTCGGCAGCCGCTGTCGTTTTTTCGAAGAAAAGAAGCTGAAAAACGGTTTCTCCGCCTGCCCGCTCAGGCGGGCGGAGAAACATGACAAAACCGTCCGATTTTTTTAAAGCATGCCGTTACGGCATAACACACGAAACCAGACAAAAAGGTGACAATCCAATGAAAAAAACAATTATTTCAATTATTGCCGTTCTTGCGCTTGTTCTCTCTTTTGCGGCATGCGGCACCGGCAATGGCGAAAACACGGGTACCAAGCCGGATCAGACCCAGCCGTCAACCACCGGCAAGGCTCCGGAGCCCGCGGCCTCCGACGACGTTACTTCGGCCGAGCCCGCGACCTCCGACGACGTAACTTCGGCCGAGCCCGCGACCTCCGACGACGTTATTTCGGCGGAACCCGTAACTTCCGAGGACGTAACGTCCGAAAATGATCCCGAACTGCCCGCTTTCTACGGCGAACACGTCTTTTACGCGACGAACGGCGCGTACGGCATATACTGGCAGTTCACGATCTCCGAGGACTCCGGCGAGTTCAAGGAGCTCCACACCTATTACACCGCGACCGAATATGACGGCAGCGGCGCGATAGACACCTCGCAAAACGCCATCAAACACGCGGATTTCAAATATGAGATAACCGACGGCAAGCTCAAAATAACATTCGCAAACTATCTTGCTGACGGTTCGCAGGAAGGCTCCGACTACTGGTTCGCAAACCTTATCAGGGTCGGGCTCGACGAGCAGTACACCGAGGATTTTGATTTTGAAACAGATCATATCCTTGTCGTTACCTTCGGGTCCTGAAGCTTTTCATCCGATGACTGATTCGAAATGAAAAAAACACTTGCTTTTGTGCTCGCGGCGATCGTTTTTGCGCTCGCCGCCTGCACGGCAGGCCTTTCGCCTGCCGACGGCACCACGGCAGACGCCGGCACAGAGCTTAAGACGGACGCTCCCGCTTCGACGGCGCGGCCGACCGGTCCCGCGGCTGAAACGTCCGGTATACCCGACACTCAGCCCGTTCAGTCGGGCGGCGAGGTTCTCCCTCCCGATGACGACGGCGAAATAAAGAGGGTAGTCATAGTCGGCGTGGACGGTGCCGGTTCGGCGTTCAAAACTGCAAACACGCCGAATTTTGACCGCATATTCGCAAACGGAGCGGTCACGTATTCCGCTCTTACGATGTATCCGTCGCTTAGCGGCGACTGCTGGGCCTCGTGCCTTCACGGCGTGACGCCGGACAAGCACTGGATAACCAACGACAATTCGGCAAGCAAGACCGCGGCAAACCCGGCCTGCCCGTCGGTTTTCAAAATAATCAGAGAGAAAGAACCCGACGCCCTCCTTTCGTCAATCTGCAACTGGACGAACGTAAACTACAGTATAGTCGAGGACGACATCGGCGTCTACAAATACGGCCGTGCAAACCGTGACGACAAGGTCACCGAAAAAGCCTGCAGCTATATAGCGGAAAACGACTTCAGATTCATGTTCGTTCATCTTAACGACCCGGACGGAGCGCTTCACGGCGTGGGTTACGGGACGTCCGCGCACACAAAGGCCGTTGAAGGGATCGACGTGCATATAGGAGAGATATACGACGCTCTCGTCAAAAAAGGCTGCGCCGGCTCGACTGTCTTCATTGTGACGACGGATCACGGAGGCAACGGAATGAGCCACGGCGGATGGACGGATTCCGAAAAGTACATAACTTTTGCCGTTACCGGCCCCGGCGTTCTTCACGGGGAACCCGGCGACATGAACATAAGCGACACCGCGGCGATAGTTCTTTATTCGCTTGGCATAGATATACCGGACTGGATGACGGGCAGGGTTCCGACAGGAATATTTGACGGAATAACCGCCGAACCCCGCCCCTATGAAAGCCACTAAACGCAAGAGAATGTTGAACACGAAAACACTGAAAATAATTATTGGATCGCTGCTTGTTCTTGCGGTGATATTCCCGCTTGCCGCGTGCGGAGCGGGCGGCGAAGGGCAGACAACGGCACCGAAAACGCGGGAACCCGTTGTTGCTTCAAACGTAACCGACGGGACCGCGGCTCCAGTCCCTGACGCAGCGGAAAGAAAAACCGAACCCGCGGACACGGAGGAGACGCCGTCGTCTGCCGAAGATCTGACGGATGTACCCGACGAGACGACCCTCCCTGATGAAACGGAGGGAGTCAACGCCTTTGCGGGAGAACACGTTCTGTATCTCTCAAACGGAGCGTACGGACAGTATTTCTCGTTTGCCGTCAGCTCGGACAGCGAGACGCTCCGCGAGGTCCACACCATATACACCATAACGGAATATGACGGCAGCAACAAGATCGAAACCTCGCAGAATCAGACAAAATGCGCCGACATCTCCTATTCGGTGACAGGCAACCGCATCGAGATCAGGTTTTTCAATTACTACAATCCCGAGTCGTACTGGCTGGGTTCGCTGATCAAGGCCGGTCTTGACGATCTTCCCGCCGATTTCGACTACGAGGACGACGCGACCGTTATTGTGTCGTTTGAGAAATAGTAAAAAAACAATGAAAAACAAAAAGGAGACTGCTTAAATGAAAAAAACATTAATTTCCCTCCTGCTTGCTGTTCTTATGCTGCTTGGTACCGTCGCGTGCAATACGTCGAACAATCCGGCGGAAAGCACAGCGGCGGTCGGCACCGGCACAAACATCTCCGATCCGGAGACCGACGACGTGCCGGGCAGCGTCAGATTTGACGGAAAGTATCTGACCTTCACTACCGTTTCCTGGTATAACTATGAAATGTATGTCGAAGAACCGGCAGAGGGCGACATAACGAGCGAAGCGGTATACAGACGCAACAGGGCGGTCGAGGAGCGTCTCGGAATTACCATCGATTCCATTCCGATCAACAACGTAACTCATGCCGAACAGCCTAACTACGTCAGAACGTCGATACTTAGCGAAACACACGATTTCGACGTTGTCGCTTCGTTTATGTACACGACAGGCGGCATGATTCTCGAGAACCTCTTCCACAACTGGGGCAACGGAGACATCCCCTACGTCAATCTGGATAAGCCCTACTGGTCAAAGACCATCAACGACAGTTTTACTGTCGGTGACAGACTGTATTCCGCGGTTTCCGACGCGTGCATAACAGCCATGCAGACCGCGTACGGCTATCTTTTCAACAAAGAGATAGTCGAGGACAGAAATCTTGAGAATTTCTATCAGGTTGTTGACGAAGGTCGTTGGACCGTCGATTATCTGTACAATCTCACCAAAGACATGTACATCGACCTTAACTCTGACATGAACCGCGACAAGGACGACTTCTACGGCCTGATTTCCGATCTCAACACGAGCGTCACCGCGTATCTTCCGGCGTTCGAGCAGACAATATTCAAGTCGACCGGCGATGACATTGTCTGCACGCTTGACGATACAAAAACGGTCAACTGCTTTGAAAAGGTCAGAAAGCTCCTCAGAGAAAACGAAGGCTGCTTCTGGTACTGGCACGGAAACAACGGCTTTACCTACGAGGACAAGCACCCCATTTTCAAGTCCGGGAACATTCTTTTCAATCCGATCAGGCTTTCAGCGCTTTACGATCAGTACCGCGACCGTGACTTCGACTACGGAGTCCTCCCGTATCCCAAGTACGATGAGGCGCAGAAGAATTATCACAATTCCTGCCTGAACAATTTCTCCGTTCTCTGCATTCCCAGCAACATAACCGGCACCGATCTTGAAAAGATCGGCGCGGCCATGGAGATCATGGCGAGCGAAAGCAGAAAGAGGATCATCCCCGCCTTCTACGAGACCGCGCTTCAGGACAAGTATACCACCGACGAGGATTCCAAGAGAATGCTTGACATTATCATGGAAACGAGAGTGTTTGACATTGCGCATCTGTATTCCCAGGCAACAAGTGGCGCCTACAGCTTCTTCGAGGAAATAATGCGTTCGGGCGAAATGTTCACGACGGCATATGCAGTGCGCAGAAAAATGTTTGACAATGCGGCGCACAACCTGTACGAAAGCATTCTTAAGGTCGGAACACTGGACGAATAAAAAATGAAAAAAGCAAAAACACTGAAAAGAGTACTGATATCTGTTCTTCTGATCGTATGCTTTATCGCGTCGTCCTGTTCACACGGCGGCGAAAACGGTAACGATCAAACTGCCGACAACGGTACGACGGAGGCTCCGGTACCGGTTCAGGTGGAGGAAAAAGACAAGATGAAAATTCAACTTTACGCGGCGCCCGAGGCGCTTGGCACCGGCGACGGCTCAAGCGCGGAGAACGCGATCGGCGGCCTCGAAGAGGCCGTTAAGGCTTCCCGGGAAATCGACGGGGACGTTACGGTAAATCTCGCTGAAGGCGAGTATTATCTCAGAAAAACGCTGAAACTTACCGAGGAGGACAGCGGAACGACGTTCCTCGGCGAAGGGGCCGTGATAACGAGTTCGCTGAGCATCACGGGCTGGACGGACGCGGGGGACGGCATCGTATGCGCCGACCTTTCCGATTCGGAGCTGACCAGATTCACGCAGTTCTACGTAAACGGAACGAGGCGCGAGAGAACGCGCTGGCCGGAGGAGGGGATACTCATCCCGGCTCAGTCGCAGGGCAAGAGCACCGGCTGGGCAAACGAAGTCACCGGACTGTCCGGCGACGAGCTCGCGCTCCGTCAGCTTTTCTTCAAGAAGGGGGATATTCCTTCGGATATCTATCGCGTGAAAGACGTCGAATTTGTCATTCTCCAGTACTGGATGGAGGCAAGACTGTATGTTCAGAACATCAGTTTTGAACAGTCTACCGCGGTGTTCACAAGCGGGTCGTGGAGACCGCTCACCTGGTCGTACGGTTATTATCTTGAGAACGTCAAGGAAGGGCTGAACGTACCGGGCAGATGGTATCTCGACAGAGGAGAGAAAAAGATATACTACCATCTTCAGGACGGCGAGACCGTCGACGGCATAACGGCTTCCGCGGCAAAACAGCGGAGCCTTGTCGAGATTTCGCCTTCGGCCGGGAAAACCGTCGACGGACTCAGGTTCGTAGGCGTAACCTTCAGCGGAACCGACGCGGCGACGGCGGGCGGATATCACAGCGTTCAGGCTGAAACAAACGCTCCGGCGGCAGTTTACGGCACAGCCCTCATTAACTGCGAGTTCAGCCAGTGCATATTTAAAAATCTTGCCGGTTACGCGCTCTGGCTCAGAGCCGGAAGCAAATACAATACGATCGATCACTGCCGGTTTACGCACCTTGGCGGAGGAGCGATCCGCATAGGAGAGCTTGAGAGACCCGCAAACGATTACGCAAAGGTCAACAACAATACCGTTTCCAACTGCAGGATCGACAACTGCGGCGAGTTTTATCTCGGGCCGGCCGGCATAATGGTGGGGCAGAGCGGATTCAACACGATCACTCACAACGATATTTCCGGCCAGATGCAGTGGGCAATATCGCTCGGATGGAACTGGAGCATTTTCCCGCTCAACGAGAGCCGCGGGAACCGGGTTTCGTGGAACCATGTTCATGACATAGGCACCGGTATTCTCGGAAGTCACGGGGCGATATATATGCTTGGCGTTTCTCCCGAGACCGTAGTGGAGTACAATCTCGTCGAGAACATTTACGCCTCCGAATGGTGGGCTGCCGGGCAGGGCATAACTCTCGACAACAGCTGCTCGGGCATAACCATTCAGAACAATATAGTCCGCAACGCCAATGCCGGCGGCTGGGGATGCAATTTCGACAGCTTCGGGAATATCATAAGAAACAACATTTTCGCATTCGGCGTTGATTACCAGATGACGCGCTACGGCGACAATCCCCCTGCAGATCCGCCCCCCAACGGCGAGGTCTTCAGCCAGAATATCGTGATCTACGAGACGGGAAGCTTCATCAGAGAGTCGTCATGGCCATCGTACAAGACATTCTGGGATTACAACCTCTACTGGTGTACGTCCGGCGAAGTGAGGATCATGCACACGTCCTTCGCCTCGTGGCAGAAAAAAGGCATGGATACCCATTCCAAGGTGGCAGACCCGCTTTTTGCGGACGCAAAGAACGGGGACTTTACCCTTGCCCCAAACTCCCCTGCGTATTCGATCGGCTTCCAGCCGTTCTCGCTTGACGGTGTCGGCGTTCAGCCGATTATATGACATTAAAGTGTTTCGTCCGCCTTGCCCGGCGGACGAAACTGCGGTTATGAATCAGATTTGCGGACTTTTTTATGGAAAACACTGTAAAAGGCACTGTCGTTACCTCTGAAGGCATGAGTCTGAGGCTCGTATCGTACGGGAACAAAATTATCAGAGTCACTTATGCGGCCGGCCCGTCATTTCCGGACGCGGCGAGTGCCATTGTCACGGCTGCGCCTGATTCCGGGGCGACAGTATGCGAGAATGAAAACGAGCTTGTTTTTTGCGCCGGAGACGCAAGAGCCGTCGTCGATAAAAAAACGCTTGACGTAAAATTTGAAAGAGAAAATTACGGGATCCTGTCGCGAATATCAGGACAGGGGCTCGATGAATATGATATCTATCGCAATGAGATAAAGGAGACGGAAACGCGTATAACAGCCGACGGGGTACGCATAACGGCGACCGACAGCGAGAGAAAATTCTCGAGAAAAGCCTGTCACGGCTCGCTGAAGCTGCGTTTTACCGAAGACGAGGAACTCTACGGGCTCGGCAGTCATGAGGAAGGCTATCCCTCTTTAAAAGGCCGCTATGTGCCGTTGTATCAGGAAAACATGCGTATTTCCCTGCCGTATATTGTTTCGACAAATGGTTATGCGTACCTTTTCGACTGCCTTTCCTTCATGATTTTCGACGGGACGGACAGAAGGCACGGCAATTTTTATTTCGATACCGTCGACGCGCTGGATTACTACTTTATATGCGGAGACGGATTTGACGACGTGTGCCGCGGATACCGTCATCTGACAGGGATTACCCCGCTGCCTCCGAAATGGACCGTCGGATATATCCAGTCAAAGGAAAGATACAAAACGCAGGAGGAGATTGTCGGCATAGCCGGGAAATACCGTGAGATCGGCGTTCCGCTTGACTGTGTGGTTCAGGACTGGTACACATGGCCCGACGACCTATGGGGGTACAAGATCTTTGACGGTGAAAGGTACCCGGATCCCGGCAAAATGACCGACGATCTCCATAACATGAATGTCCGTATGATGATTTCGATATGGCCGTATATGATCGGAGATTCGGAAAATCAGAAGGAGTTCCGCGCGGCGGGACTTCTGCTCGGTGACGACTCCACTTACGACGCTTTTTCGCCGGACGGACGGGATATGTACTGGAAGCAGGCATATGACGGCATTTTCCGGTACAACATCGACGGATGGTGGTGTGATTCCACTGAACCGTTTGACGCCGTCTGGGAGGGAGCGGAGCGTCCGCCTTTCCCAGAAAGGATGAAAAAGTCCGTTGATGAATTCAAAAAATATCTTGACGACGGGGTGATAAACGCGTACTCGCTGTATCATTCCATGGGAATTTATGAGCATCAGAGAGCGACGGGGTGCAAAAAAAGAGTTGTCAATCTCACGCGCTCCGGTTACCCGGGGCAGCACCGCTACGGCACCTTCGTGTGGTCGGGCGACGTCAGCGCAACGTGGGAAGCCCTTGCCAGGCAGGTCAGGATCGCTCAGAACTACATTGCCTGCGGAGAGGCATACTGGAACAGCGACATCGGCGGTTTTTTTGTAAAAAAATGGCGCCAGTGGTTCGGAGACGGCGATTATGAAAAAGGCTGTGACGATCCCGGATTCCGCGAGCTTTATACAAGGTGGCTGCAGTTCGCGGGTTTTACGCCTATGATGCGTTCGCACGGCACCGATACTCCCCGCGAGGTCTGGTGTTTCGGAGAACGCGGAACGTCCTTCAGGGATGCGATCGAAAAGACAATCCGCCTCAGATACATGCTTTCGGCGTATTTCTACTCTGTCTGCGCAAACGTGACGTTTGACGGCACAATGCCGATCACCGCGCTCGGGCTCGCTTTCCCGTCCGACAGGACAGCACGCGCGGTCGATTGGGAATATATCTACGGGCACGAATTTCTCGTATGCCCGGTCACGCATCCCGAGTATTATCTGCCGGATTCCGTTGAAATCACGAACAAGGACAGATATACGGACGTTTATCTTCCCGAGGGAGGGTGGTACGATTTCCACTCCGAAAAATACTATGACGGCGGCCGGTACATACGCGTTGGAAACCGTATCGACAGGATACCGCTCTTCGTCAGGGCGGGCAGCATTATTCCCGTCATGCCCGTGATGCAGTTCGTTGACGAGGACCCGGACGCGGAGTGCGAGATCAGGATATATGCGGGCCGCGACGGAGAATTTGAACTCTATAACGATGCTGGCGACGGATACGACTACGAAAACGGTGATTATACCAGAATAAGGATAAAATACTCAGATTCCGACGGTTCAGTCTCTGAGGAGCTTTCCGGCGTCGGATCATACCGGCGCAGACACAGATACCGCATTATCAAAAAGAAAGGATCCGATTGAAATGGCTTTTGTTGATCACGATCTTCACATCCACTCATATCTTTCCCCATGCGCAGGCCCTGAAGGCGTGACGCAGACCGCGGATAACATTCTCGCATACGCCGTGAAAAACGGGTTTAACACTATCTGCGTTACCGATCATTTCTGGGACGAGACCGTACGCGGTGCTGAAGGCACATGGTATGAAAAACAGAATTACGCCTGGATCAGCTCGATTCTGCCCCTTCCGCAGGATGAGAACGTCAGATTTCTGTTCGGCTGCGAGACTGACATGGACAAAAACAACGTAATAGGTCTGTCGCCGGAAAATTACGGTAAATTCGATTTTATCGTGATTCCCACGAATCATCTGCATCTGAGCGGCTTTACCTGCCGCGGAGACGAGGATGTCAGGGAGAGGGCGGCGCTTTGGTGCAGCAGGCTTGACAGCCTGCTCGAGCAGGATCTGCCGTTTTACAAGGTCGGTGTGGCTCATCTGACTGATACCGGAATTATGGGCGGAAGAGGGTACCTGGAGGCTCTTTCGATTATTTCCGATGAAGATTATATCCGCCTCTTCAGAAAAGCCTCCCGGAGGGGCGTCGGAATCGAGCTTAACTTTAACTGGCTTAAGACAAACGACGATGACGTGGAGATACATCTGCGGCCGTACAGAATTGCCAAAGAGGAGGGCTGTAAGTTTTATCTCGGGAGCGACGCTCACGCGCTTCACGTATTTAAGGACATGAAGGATAATTTTACTAAAATTTCAGCTCTTTTAGGCTTGGAAGACAAAGACAAATTCGTTATATGATGACAAGAGACCCGATGAGGCAAGGAGTCGAGCTATGAGTGACAGAATTTCCGTAAGAGATATAGACAAGCTTTATATTGACGCCCCGGAGATAAGTAAAGAGAGTCAGATTTTTGTAAACATAAGGGAAGGCAATGACATCGTTATGAACGGTTTCCATATGCATTCTCATTATGAAATCAGCTTTATAGAATCCGGAAACATTACGGTCTGTCTTTCGGACTGCGTATACAAAGGATCGCAGCCAAAGGTCGTTTTGATACCTCCGTTCGTTCAGCATTTCATGGTGCCGGACCAGAACACGAATTACAAACGGATAAACGTATCTTTTACCGAGGAATTTGTTTCGCGCCTGCCTGACGAATGGGCCGTCCTCCGCAGAGTTTTCAAAAAAAGCGGCGTGATCGTCGAACTCGACGAAAAAGATTGCGAAAATTTCCGCCATATCCTTGCTCAGCTGTCGGACGATGTTGACGACAGGCGAAGACTTTATCTCCTGCTTTACTATGTTTCGGCGCTGGGAGATATCGCGGAAAAAAGCGACTCGGACACGGATGCCGTTCCGCGATACCTTGTGGAGGCGATGAAATATATCAACGAAAATTACAAAGAAAAGGTGACGGCGCAGAAAATTGCCGACAGGCTCAAGGTAGGACGAACGACGCTCATGATGGGTTTCAGGCAGTATTTCGGACTTTCGCTTCACGATTACCTTCTTAAGATAAGGATCAAGCAGGCCGACATACTTCGAAAAAGCGGCGCATCCGTCGAGATGGCGGCTTTTGAGAGCGGATTCTGCGACGCGGGCTCATATATAAGGGCTTACAGGCGCCTTTACGGCGTGACGCCGACCGGACGCAGATAAAAAACGGATGCAATTCACATAGGGCAGCTCGGCTTTCCGGAAATAGACAGCGACAGAATAATGACCACGGGTTCGTCCGGCGGCGGCACGGCGTCATTTTACGCAGCCTGCTGCGATGAGCGTATAAAGTACGCCGTCCCCGGATGCGCCTTATGTTTGTACCGTTCATCTATAATGAGCATACTGCATTGCGTCTGCAACAATATACCTCACGCCTCCGAATGGTTTGAGATGGAGGATCTTTCCTGTCTTATAGCCCCGAGGAAGCTTACTGTTATTGCTGGAAAGGAAGAACCGTAGAAAAAATGCGAAATAATGTGAATAAAGCGGGATGAAGGCGTTTGCTGAGAAAAAAGCGGGTCGGACGAGCCCCGAAAAATATAGAATGCGCATTCTTTTTTTTCGTTGACAAACAGGAAATTGTTTGGTATAATCTGTCTGCAAATAAACCGAAACAGGATTCAGACATGAAAAGATTTATATCCGCTATACTTGTCTCCGTAATGGTCTTCGCGACGTTCGGCTGTATGAACGAGGGAAGACCGAACGGATTCACATCCGGGCAGGGCACTTCGGCGCCGGACGGATCCGGAGTCGGGGAAACGACGGAACGGACTCCTGACGGGAGTAATGAGCCGGAATCATCATCCGAGCTCAGCACGGACGTGCCGGGGACTTCGGAGGAAACCTCGTATTTACCGTCGTCGGATGACGTCACGTCCGACGATACCGCTCAGGATATAACGTCCGAAGACGAATCCGTGTCGAACGATACCGGGCTTATCGTGACTGCGGAAGACGATGTCACGACGGACGTCGAAACGACGGTCCATATTCACACTCCGGTCCCGGGTCCTTCTTCCGAGCCGACGTGCACCGAGCCGGGGCTGACCGCCGGGATGATCTGTCCGGAATGCGGCGAGGTGATCGAGGAACAGAAAACGATACCCGCAAAGGGTCACGTGTTCACCGATACCGTCGTTCCGCCGACGACTACGGCCAAGGGATACACAGAGCATGAATGCACGGTGTGCGGTTATACGTATAAAGACTCTTATAGCGACAAACTGCTTTACGATGAGGAAACTCTGCTTTCCTTCGTGCTCGGATTTTCTCTGAAAAGCCGTGAAGACAGGCAGATCTGCGAAGGGGTCACCCTTTCCGTTCTTAATTATGAGGACAGGGACGGGGTAAAGCACGTCGCCTGCGCAGTGATCGCCTCGCCGGATTCCGTTACGCTTGAAATGGGACTTCCCGGATCAACGGGACAGCTGAACGGACTCGCCTCGGTCCGCGAGCAGACGAAGACCGCCCGGGACGTTCTCGGCTACGACATAATCGCCTCGATCAACGCGGATCTCTTCGGAGCGACCGTTTCCGGAATGCCGAACGGGACAACGATCCTCGGAGGGCAGACGCTTTATACGGACACCGTCGGATATCAGGGATTTGCCCTGTTTAACGACGGAAGCTACAGATTTTCGAACAATTCGAACGTAACGAAGTTTGAGAACCAGGCGGATAAGATAAAGTTCGCCTGCGGCGGGCGATATCTCGTACTGAAGGACGGAAAAATCGTCAACAACGAAAGCACCGGGGATCCTTTCTGTACCGTTCACCACCCGCGCACCGCCTTCGGCGTTAAAAAGGACGGGACGATGATCTTCCTTGCCGTGGACGGAAGACAGGCGGGATATTCCGACGGGGCGACGCTTCTTGACCTGAGTGTCATTTTCGTCTCTCTCGGAGCTTACAACGCCATCAATCTCGACGGCGGCGGGTCGACGAATCTCTTCATTAAAGACGAGTCAACGGGCGATTTCATACTTGCCAATAAGCCGTGCGAGAAAGACCGCAAGGTCGTCAACACCCTTTTCTTCGTGAAAAAAGCCTCCTGAACCGAAATAAAAACGCCGCCGCGCCGCGCGATCCATGAGCGCCGCGCGGCGGCGTTTTGCTTTTCATGCGCCCTAAAACGCCTCGCGGCACTTGACATATTCCGCCCGACATGATAATATTAACTCAGCGCCCGAAAAAGCACCGGAACCGGCGCGGAAGGATATTGGAAAGGGGAACGACATGGCGTCCTGGATGATTCATCTGCGTGTTGCGGACAAGCTCGCGCCGCGAATTGAAAACCTCGACGAAACGGCCTTTGTCGTCGGTAATATCGCGCCGGACAGCGGAGTACCGAACGAAGACTGGTCCGAGTTCCGTCCTCCGAAGACGCTGACGCACTTTAAAACTCGCCCGGACGACAGGACTTTTATCGACGCGGAACGTTTCCGCGAAATATATCTCGATGAAAAAACCCTAAACGGGTACGGGCCCGGGGAGTTTTCGTTTTTCCTCGGATATTACGCTCATCTTCTGACGGACGTTCTGTGGATAGACAAGATCATCCCGTCTCTCAAAATTGATTTTCCGAAAGAATACGAGGATGACAGGGAAAAGCTCATCCGCGAAGCAAAGGACGACTGGTACGATCTCGACTTTCTTTATCTTGAAGAACACCCCGGTTTCCGGGCATTCTCCGTTTACGAAAACGCGGTCGGATTTGAAAACGTGTATATGGAAATGTTCGACGCGGACGCGTTTGAAAAAAGGAGACGTTATATCTGCGGATTCTACCGCGGAAACGAACACGGCGACCTCCACAGGGAATACAGATATCTCACCCCGGGGCGCGCCGATACTTTTGTAAATGAAGCGGCCGGTATAATACTTGAAAAGATCGGAACGCTGCGCCGACCGGGAGGGACGGATGATTTATTACGTTGATTCTGACAATAAGGGCGAAAAGCGCTCCGGGCTGTCGCCCTCCGACGCGGTTTCGTCATGGCGCGATCTTTGCATACGTCCCGGCGATACCGTGCTTTTCCGTCGGGGGAGTTTTTTCCGCGATTCGCTTCTCCCTCCCGACGGGGAAAAGGACGCCGTCATCCGCTTCGGAGCGTACGGCGAAGGGAAAAAGCCGGTCTTCTGCGGCTCGAAAGATCTTTCCTCCCCCGACCTGTGGATCGAGACCCGCCGCAACGTGTGGAAATGCGCGGCGGACCTTGAGAGCGAGGCGTGCAACCTCATTTTTGACGGCGGAAGGTCCTGCGGAGTACTTGCGTGGGAACCCGACGGTCTCGATTCCCCGGGAAAATGGCATTACACCGGTATAGGCAACACGGAACGGAGAAAACGCGGCGGCGCCTGCGATCTTTTCCTGTATTCCGAGGGCAATCCCGGGCGTGTTTTCGGCAGCATAGAGTGTTCTCTGTACGGAAACCGTCGTATGGCGTCCGCGCGCGCCTACGTGGAGTTTTCCGATCTTGCCTTTATAAACAGCGGAGTGCACGGTTTTGCGGCGACGAGCGCCGTCGGGATAACGATGAGAAACTGCGACTTTTCGTTTATAGGCGGCTGCGTGTGGAACAGGGAGCGGAAGATACGTTTCGGGAACGCCTTCGAACTGTGGGACGGGGCAAGGGACGTGACGATGGAGGGCTGCCGCTGTTTTGAGATTTATGATTCCTGCTATACCCATCAGGGACCGGATGACAGGGGCAGAGTTCCCGAAAATCTCATATGCCGCGGGAATGTCTTCAAAAAATACGGCATGGCCGCTTACGAGGCGAGGGGCCTCGTTCCGAGGGGAGCGGTATTCTCGGATAATATCTGTCTTGACGCCGGCGTCGGGTTTTCGCTTCAGGACGAGACACCTCCGCGCCGCTCCGAGATATGGCCTCAGCCGATGGGCCATCACGTTTTTCTCTGGCACACCGAACACGGAACAGAGGGCGGAAGGGTCGAGGTGACCGGAAACTATTTCGGACGCGCCCCGTACGGAGGGGCGATCTATGACATTGTCTCGGACGAGGCCCGCGCGCAGTTCATAATAAAGGGAAACCGCTATTCACCGCCTTCCGACAGGATGCTTGATGACGAAGAAGGCGAGTCGCTCTGAAAAGTTCAAAGCCCCCGCCGCGGCGGGGGCTTTGAAACCGCCGCGGAGAGCGATTTCCTCTCTCTTTACTTTTTTGCCGCAATGTGATATAATTACGGAACCGATTTTGAAAAACTCCGGAGGTCTCTCGGGATGCTTTCCGCAAAGGAAGACTTCAGAACAAAACTGATAAACGGCTGGCGCGAAAACAGATTTCTCGTAGCCGCGTTCTTTCTGCCGCTTCTGATACAGTGGATGATATTTATTGCCATGGAGGTATATCCTTTCGGAAGCAATTCCGTACTTGTTCTCGACCTGAACGGACAGTACGTTTATTTCTTCGAAGAACTGCGGAACAAGATACTCGGCGGGGGCTCGATGCTCTACACCTGGACGAGGTCGCTCGGCGGAGAGTTCATGGGCATCTACGCGTATTATCTCGCGAGTCCGTTTTCATATCTCATAGCCCTGTTTCCTTCGAATCATATAACCGAGGGCCTTCTCGTCATTGAACTGCTCAAAACAGGCTCGATGGGCCTCACGATGGGATATTATCTCAACAAGACGAAAAAATCGTCGCGCCTTGCCGTGCTGATTTTCTCGACCTGCTACGCGGTCTCGGCTTACGACGTCGTTTACGGTCACAATACGATGTGGATCGACTGCGTGATACTTCTCCCGCTCGTAACGCTCGGCATCGAGCAGCTGATAAAAAAACGCCGTTTTCTTCTTTTTGTCATCTCGCTCTCGCTTTCTCTTCTCACAAGCTTTTATATCGGGTATATGGTATGCCTGTACGTCGCAATCTATTTCTTCTATTATTACCTTGCCCACGCGACGAAGGAAGAAAACAACTTCTGGCTTGAAAAGAATCATTTCTGGCGCTCTTTCCTCCGTATCGGATTCTATTCGGCGATAGCCATATGTATATCGATGGTGATCGTTTATCCCGCCTATACTTCGCTTCAGTTCGGAAAGAGCACCTTCAGCACGACGAACTGGACGATCAGCCAGAGATTCGATCTCATGGACTTCTTCCTGAGATTTTTCCCGGGGACATACGATACCGTTCGCCCGGAAGGCCTGCCGCTTCTTTACTGCGGTGTGATCGCCCTGATTTTCGTCCCGATGTATTTCATCTGCCGCAAATACAGCTGGCAGGAAAGACTTATGGGAGGGGCGGTTCTCGTCTTCTTCTTCCTCTGCATGAACGTAAGCTCGGTGGATATCGTCTGGCACGGATTCCAGAGACCTAACTGGCTGAACTACCGGTACAGTTTCATGTTCATTTTCCTTATGCTCGTTTTTGCGTATAAGGCGTTTACCGAGGTGAACAGTCTCGATTTCAGATTCATCGTATTTCTCGGCGGTGTCCTCGTCGTATTTCTCATGCTCGTTCAGAAACAGGACTACGAGTATATCAACGATTTCTCGTGTATCTGGCTGTCCGTGCTCTGCGTGGTGGTCCTCACCGGCGCGTCTTATTTCGTCAGGTCGGGCAAACTGCGCGGCTCGGGAGCCGTTGTAGTTCTCATTCTGACGTGTCTTGAACTCTTCGGCGCCGGGCTCCTCAACATCGTCGCGCTCGATAAGGACGTCGTTATAAGCTCTCGCACGTCGTACAACAGTTTCATGGAAAAAATGTATCCGACGGTGAACTGGGTCAAGGAATATGACAAATCCGAGTTTTACCGTATGGAAAAGACTATCCATCGCAAGACGAACGACCCGATGACGCTCGGCTTTTACGGCATTTCAAACAGCACGTCGACCCTGAACAAGGCGGTCATCAACCTCCTGAACAGCTACGGGTACGCGTCGCGCTCCCACTGGACGAAATATCTCGGCGGGACGCCGGTCTCAGACGGGCTTCTCGACATCAGATACATGATAACGAACAAGACGCTCGACGACGGAGTGAGGGAGCTTCTGTTTACAGACGAGGAGCACAACTATTACGTTTACGGCAACCCCTACGCGCTGTCTCTGGCGTACGCGGTGAACGCCGAGGCGGGAGAGCTCGAGATCACGGATTACAGTTCGCCGTTCGTTCTCATGAACTCGGTGCTCCGTTCGATGACGGGTGACGACGAACTGACTGCGTTCAACAAGCTGAACGTCCTCGACACCGAGATGAACAACATATCGACGAGTTTTACGACGAAGCACAGAAAATACGCGAAGAGGGATGATTCGTCTTCCGCGTCGATAGTATACACCGTCGACGTGAAGGGCGGGGTGCCTGTTTATATGTGCATCCCGACCGATTATCCGAGAGAGGCGTCCCTGAAGGTGAACGGAGTTTCAAAGGGATCCGTTATGGGGAGCGAAAGCGACACCGTGATTTATCTCGGCTATTATGACAGCGATCAGGAAATAACCGTCACAATCGAACTGAAAGACGATCCGATCTACATCATGACCGGAAACGATTATTTCTTCTACATGGACGTCGACGAATGCGACCGGGCGTTCGAGGAAATTTCAAAGGGCAACCTTGATATAAAATCCTTCTCGGACACTCACATAACGGGAAGCGTAAACGTTCCGGAGGGCAGAGAACTGCTCTTTACCTCAATTCCGTACGACGAAGGATGGAGGGTATTCATCGACGGCGAGCAGCGGGATATCGTCATGACGCACGACGCACTTCTTTCCGCGAAGATCGAACCGGGGGAGCATGAGGTGGTATTTGATTATCGTCCGAAATGCTACACCGTCGGCTCGGCGGTTTCGCTTGCGGGCTTCATAGCCCTCGTCGTCCTGTACGTTTTAAGCATTTTCCTCGAAAAGCGCGCTAACGCGGTATGGAGCAGGAAAAACGCCGCCGCCCTTGCCCTGCCGGGCGAGCCGCGTGAAGCTGACGCGAACGACGGGGCCGAGACATACGACCCGGACGATGAAGACGAAGACCTCTGAGCCCGAAAACAAAAAAAGGATCATACTGACCGCCGCCGCGATACTGTTTTTCGCGGCGGCGGCCGTATGCGTTTTTCTGCTCGCATCAAAAGCGTTTTCGGACCGGGCAGACGCTCCGGGCGATCCCGGCGCGCGGCTGAGCGTTATGTTCTTCAACGCCGGAAGGGGGGACTCCGCTCTGGTTTCTTTCCCCGACGGGAGCAGAACGCTTATCGATATGGGAACGTTTGACGACGGCGCCCGCCTGAGAGCGTATTTCGACGTTTACGGCGTGGGTTATATAGACCGTCTTATTATCACTCATCCGCACTCAGATCACTACGGGGGCGGGGAGGAGATACTTAAAAGCGTAAGATTCGGCAGGGCGTATCTGTCTCCCTGTGAATCGGACGAACCGGCGTACCGCAGAGTGCTTGAAGGACTTGAAAGCACGGGATGTCTGACGGAATACGCATGTGCGGGAAACGTTATATCGGCGGGCGGAGCGCAGATCGTTTTTATGTCTCCCGAAGGGCGCTTTGAAAACGTCAACGACATGAGCGTCGCCGTAAAAATAATTTACGGCGGGGTATCGTTTCTTTTTACCGGAGACGCGGAATCCGCCGCGGAGCTCGATATGGTAAAACGCTGCGGCGACAGGCTGAGGGCAGACGTGCTTAAACTCGGGCACCACGGCTCGGCCACGTCAAGCACAGAGGCGTTTCTCGACGCCGTAAGGCCGTCGGTCGCCGTCGTCAGCTGCGAAAAAAACGGCACATACGGCTTCCCGGCGCCGGAGGTTGTGAAAAGACTCACCGATCGCGGTGTGACTCTCTTTGCAAATCACGAGCGAGATATCGGGATAGAGCTCGGGACCGACGGGGAAAAAATATTCATACTGAACTGAAAACGCCGCCGGAAACCCGGCGGAAGATATTAAATCGGCAACCAAATACGGTGAACCGCTTTGTGATCACGCGGCTTTTGACTTTGCAAAATCCGAAGACTCGGGAAAAAACCTTGTGAATATGAAAAAGCAGACTGATTTTTCAGCCTGCTTTTTGAGGTTCGGTTTTTGCGCGTTATATAACTTTTCTCAGCATATCTATGGCTTCGATGAGGGTCAGGTCCTGTCGGAACACGGAGGAGGTCCCGCCGACGAATATATCGGCGCCCGCCTCTGACATTTTCGCCGCGTTTTCAAAGCTGACGTTGCCGTCGACCTCGATCGGGAGTTCACCCCTGTGAAGCTCTTTCAGCTTTTCTCTGACTCTCGATATTTTGTCGATCGTGTGCGGGACGAGCTTCTGCCCGGCAAAGCCCGGGTTGACCGTCATTACGAGTACGCCCTCGACGTGCCGGACGGTTTCCTCGAGGACTCCGAGCGGCGTTCCCGGGTTGAAGGCGATGAAGGGCTTTGCCCCGAGAGCCCGTATCCTGTCGAGCGCGAGCACGACGTGCGGAGTGCTCTCGGCGTGAACTGAAACAATGTCTCCCGGCTTGATCTCGAATCTGCCGACGTCGCCGAGCGGATCCTCCGTCATTAAATGAAAGTCGAACGGGATCGAGGTCCTGTCTCTCACGCTGCGGCAGAAATCCGTTCCGAGCGCATAGTTGGGGACAAAATGCCCGTCCATGACGTCGATGTGAAGATATTCGATTCCCTTGCTTTCGAATACGCTGAGAGTTTTGCCGAGAGAAAACACGTCGGCGCACATAAGGGAAGGAGATATTTTACCGTTCATTGTCAACAAGCACCTTGCAGAAAAATCCGTCGCGCGCGGCGATCTTTTTGATCGTTTCGGGGAGTTCGTCAAGTGATATTATATGCGTAATGAGCCTTCTGAGCGGCAGATATCCGCCGGAGACGGCGCTGAGCGTCTCGCGCCAGTCGCTCTCGTCAGTGCCGTACGAGGAGTTCCACGTTCCCCTGAGTGTGAGCTTTTTTCTCAGGATCGCCTGATAGTCTGTCGGGCTGAGGGTCACGTTTCCGCCCGGATTACCGAGCAGAACGACGGTCGCCGCCGGTTTCACTGCGTTTATTACCGAACCGAGGGCGTTCCCGGCCCCGGTTCCTTCGATCGCCAGGTCAAAGACGTTCTTACTGTCTGCGCGGAAAACCGCGAATCCGAGACTTTCGGCAAAGCGGAGCTTGTTTTCGTCGATATCGGTGAAGAAAACCTCGTCGGCTCCCTTTATTTTCGCCCACATTCCCGCGCACAGACCGACGGGTCCGGCACCGGTTATAAGAACGTTTTCGCCGCCTTTGATACCGAGGGTCTTCGACGCTCTCAGCCCCACCGAGGCGGGTTCGCACATGGCGCCCTCCTCGTACGTTACGTTTTCGGGAAGAGAAATAAGGTTGAATCGCTTGATGGCGAGGTATTTTTCAAAGCCCCCGTCGCGTCTTGAACCGTAATAGTCGTAGTTCGAGCAGAGAGCGTAGTCTCCCGCGCGGCAGCTTTCGCATTTGAAGCACGGCAGAAGAGGAAATACGGCGCCCCTTTTCCCGGTCATCGCGTTCTCAGGGTCGTATACGATCCTTCCGGCAAACTCGTGTCCCGGAACCGTCGGGAAGTGATATGTCCCATTTTTGAGTATCCGCCCGATGTCGCTGCCGCATATCCCGCAGTATTTCACCTCCATGATAACCTCGTCCTCGGCAGGCGACGGGACGGCGATCTCATCCACCCTGAGGTTTCCGACGGAGTGAAGCACCGCCGCTTTCATGTTTCCGACGGGCGGGAGATTTTCGAAGAGCGGTCTGTGAAGCCCTTTTCCTGTGAGATAACGGAGAGCGTGTGTCGGGTCGTTTCCGGTCACGTTGTATGCACCGAGCGAAACGGCGCCGGCAGTTCTCTCCTCGGTGTCGGTGATGAACAGCCACGGGTGTATGCCGCGCCCAACGGCGAGAGCGACGTCGCGCCTTACCTCGTCCGGGTTGTCCTCATCGTACGGTATTCCCATGCCGAACATAAGGTCGTACGTTTCGGGAGTAAAGTCGGTCATGAATCTCCCGGGGAATCCCTGGAGCCTTATTCCCGGGTATTTTTCCGCGACGTAGCGGAGCACCCGCCCCGAGAAACTTGCGATAACGGCGCTTTCCGTAAGACCGAACTCGTTCAGCTCCCGGATCGTTTCGTCACACACCTCTTCGGTGTATTCCTTTATTTCGACGTTGAGGAGAAGCGGATAATCCGCGCTGGAGACCAGTCCGAGAAATTCGCGGAAAGTCGGTATCCGTTCGCCTGAAAACCTCGGCGAGAACTTCGCGCCGGCGTCAAGGGATTTGAGTTCGGCAAGGGTCAGGTCGCTGATTTTTCCGGTTCCGTCGGTCGTGCGGTCGACCGTTTCGTCGTGGCATATAACGAGAACTCCGTCGGCAGACATCCTGACGTCGGTTTCGACAAGATCGACGCGCCTGTCAAGCGCTTCTCTGAACGAGACGAGCGTGTTTTCCGGGAAAAGCTTTTTCATTCCCCTGTGCCCGACAACGTGAACGTTTTCGGGCGAATCATTCCAGATCCCTTGCATAAAAACCTCTGATATGCCTGTTTATCGCTTTGATTTATCTCTGAAAAGACCCGGCGGAGAAATCGCTGGGCAGGTACTAAAGTCTTGAATATCCGAAAGAGTTTATCAGCGCCTCGATCTTCTGACCGTTTTTGCAGTACGGACATTCGGAAGCGGGGTATGACGCGTAGTCCGGAAGATCCTTGGGGTCGAAAACCGACTTTACCGTGTATCCGGCGCAGGACTGGACCGTCGCGAAGATGGAGGCCACCCCGGCTACCATGCCGTTGTAGTAGTTAACGGCCTCTATGGCGGAGGTCGCCGTATAGCCCGTCGTCACCGAGGCGGCGAGCACGAGCACGTGCTTTCCCGATATCATCGGAGAGGTGTTTTCACGGAATATAAGCTGGCTTCCTGCGGTATGCTCGGGCGTGACCACGTATATCGTCTTGTGATTGTTGATGCTTCTGAGAGTTCCGTGAACGAGCTCCTCGGCGAGGCAGGTCCCGTTGACCTCGGTGCCGTCGAGGCAGAGGATAGTATCGATGATCGTGCTGGAGCTGTAATCGGCGGCGAGCTCGGCGGCGACCGCCTGCGCCTCCGAAAGGCGCGATTTCTGCATCGTTACGTCGATGAAGTAGTTTATATGGCTGTGCCCCGTCGCAAAATGTCCCTGGAACACCCTGAGAAAGAGATTCTTCCTTTTGGTGCTTATCTTATATCTGTTTTCGAGCGACATGATTTACTCCATTTTTTTTTATTATATCACATTCCCGGGAAAAATCAATACCGTAAACGCGCAAAAAGCCCGGAGCTCCAAAAAAACTTTTCCCGGTATTGACCGCCTGCGTTTTTTGTAGTATAATATACACGGATAATGATTAATTTCGCGGTACGGAGAACCGCGGAAGGCAAGGGGAAAAATGAAGAAAAAGATTATCGTTGCGGTCATAATTGCCGTGATCGCCGTGATACCCGCCGTGATCGCTATTGCCTCATACAGCGGCGCACAGAGAAATCCCGTATCGCGCAGTTCCGTATCAAAATTCACGGTATCGACGCCGGACGGAAAAGAATACGCTTACGATAAAACGTCGGGCGGCGAGTCTGATCTGTTCTCGCTTCTTTTCACAATGAATGAAAACAGCACCGACGTGTCATCGATCTCCGGAAACCCGTCGGATTACGTCTGCTATACCGCGAACTACACGAGTTATAACAGAGAAAACACGTTCCTTTATTATCTGTCGGGAGACCCCGAAAACGTCTATTACCGCGACAACAACGGAAAATATCACAAGGTCGCGGCGACCGCGGCAGGGAGCTTCCTCTCAACGAAATACGCGGCGTCTCTTTTCCCGAACTCAAAGCAGCCGATCCTGACGGTCGGCGGGCAGACCGAGCTTCTTCCGGCTTCAATAACCTGGAAATACCTCTCTCACGCGGGCGAGTATCTCGATTCGGTCGTCAGAATGTCGTCCGAGGTACCGTCGATCAACGTGTCCGGCGGGCTCCAGATGGTCTTTGACAACGAGCCGGATTTCCTTGAAGTTTCTGTAAAGGATTCGTCGGGTTCGACGGTTTACGAAGGCGTTTACAGGGACGTCCCCGAGACGCTTTTTGCCGACAATACCGTTTATTCGGTCAGGGCAACGGCGAGGTGGTACGAGGTTCCGGGATGTCAGTTCTACGGTGAAGCGACCTACGCTTATACCGCAAACGTCCTGTCGCCCGCGGTATTCTACGTCTCGGCAGACAACTGTCTGATGGGCGGCTTTATCTCGATATCCGCAAAGAACATAGTCAACCCCGGCGATATCAGCTTCGTGAGTGAACCGAAGATTTACGGCGCCGACGAAAATTCAGAGTTCAAACCGGTTTTCTTCAAATCCGGAGATTATTATCACGCGCTTCTTCCGTTCTCGTTCGTAAACGAGGAAAAGAACGGAAAGTCGGGATCCTACCTGATCACGTTCTCATACGGAGGGAGATATCAGGAGTTCCGTATAAACGTCAGGGAAAGGAAAGTCGCCCCCGCATACCTGAATTATTCGAGCGAGC
>JAFTDQ010000014.1 GCA_017454075.1 Clostridia bacterium | reverse complement strand
CTTTTTTGTGCTATAATCTTTCATGGTGATTGAGTCCTTTCTGACAGATTGGCATTAGGGGTAATTCTATTCTATCAGAACTCAATCACTTTTTCTATTCTTTTTTCCTTTTTCAGTCTCACATCAATTGTAACTCTACACTCTTTTTGAAAGAGCGCGGCGCGCGTACTTGAAAAATAGATTTACATGTGGTATACTATAACGTAAGTCATTTGCCGCGAAACGCGCGGCGATGCGTCGCCCGGAGGTAAAACAATAACATGAAAAAATCGTCCGCAGTAAAAAAGACGCGAAAAAAATCGGACGTTCTGATAATAGCGATCATCGCGATAGCGGTCATAGCTCTGCTCGCCACTTATCTTTTCAGCGGCGGGAGCATACTTGATTTCTTAAGCGGCGGGACTGACATCCCGTCTCCCGAGGGAAGCGGCACGGCCGCCCTGACCGACGGACAGAACGTAAAGCCGGATCCCGCCGGGACGTCGTCTCAGCCGACCGGTCCCCCGATCAAAGAGGACGGCAGGTATTTTTCAAAGGACGAGGTCGCCCTTTATATCCATACATACGGCAGGCTCCCGGCAAACTTCGTGACAAAGTCTGAGGCGAGGAAAAAGGGTTGGGAAGGCGGCTCGGTAGAGAAGTATTATCCCGGCTGCGCGATCGGCGGTGACGTTTTCGGCAACAACGACGGCAATCTTCCGAAAAAAAGCGGGAGGACCTACCGCGAATGCGACATCGACACGAACGGGAAGAGCTCCCGCGGCGCGAAGCGCATAGTTTTTTCAAACGACGGACTGGTTTACTATACCGGCGATCATTACGAGACTTTCGAGCTCCTTTACGGAACTCCGTGATAAAACAGGGCAGCAGATAAACAATGGAAATATTCGTTCTTGACGGGACAAAAATGACAGACCGTGAAACGGCGCACGCGTATATCGCGCGGACGCTCGGTTTCCCGTCTTATTACGGAGGGAATCTCGACGCCCTCGCCGACTGTCTCTCCGAGCTCGGCAAAGGGGCGTGCATAGTGCTCACGGACCGCGACGAGGTCGAGAAAAAGCTCGGGCGCGCGTACGCGGACCGGATGCTCGGGGTCTTCCTCGAACAATCGGAGCTCAGCGGATTTCAGTTCATGATCTGCGACGACATCTGAAACAAATATCCTTAAAAGGAGAAAAAATATGAATAACTACTCAAACGGTCAACAGCAGTTCCAGCCGCAGGGGACGAGGCTCTACAAGGGAAAGTACTATACCGATTCTCAGCTTCAGCCGATCTCGGCGTGGGGATATTTCGGCTATACGCTCCTCTTCTCAATACCGATCATCGGGTTTATTTTCCTGATCGTTTTCAGCGTTTCGGACGATAATATCAACAGACGCAATTTCGCCCGTTCTTTCTGGTGCTCGCTGGTTCTCGCTCTCATACTGGCTGTTATTGCGGGAATTATCGTGGCGGTCGCCGGCGGGCTCGGAGCAATATCGGGGAATTTCAACTTCAACGCCTGACGGCTTCCGAGTTTCAATGTCTTTTACCCGGCAGATAAGGGAGGAGATCGCCGCCGCGAGACCGAAAAACAGGTGCTGCAGGTCGGCGATCAGGTCCGGAATGCTCTTCGGCGTCTGGGACGGCTCCCCGTCTGACCTTGTCGAAGACGCGCGGCTTATCTATTTCAGGATAACGTCCGGGCTTTATCCGAAGGAAATACCTTCGGAGGCTTTGGCTTGTCCCGTCATCCCGGAAGAAGAGTTCGTCTGCGAAAACTGTCGGTGGAACTTTGTAAAGGGCGTGTTTCTTTCCTGCGGAACGGTTTCAAAACCCGAAAGTTCGTATCACGCAGAGATGCTCATACGCGGTGAGGAACGCGCGGCCGCCCTTGCCGCGCTGCTTGAAAGTCTCGGGCAGATCCCAGGTGTGATCGCGCGAAAGAATGGGAAATACGGGGTTTATTTCAAAAACAGCGAGGAGATATCCGATTTTCTCGGATTTCTCGGAGCCGGGAAGGCGGTTTTTCGCCTTCTCGACGCAAAGATATACAGAGACCTGCGCAACGAGGCGAACAGGGTGTCGAACTGCGAGCTCGCAAATATCAGGCGCACGGTCGACGCGTCAGCGGAACAGATGAAGGCGATAAGACTTATAATCGACCGGGGCGCGGAGGTCAATCTTCCGGATGAGCTCAGGCAGACCTTCGACCTGAGGGCGGCGTTCCCCGACGACACGCTCTCCGAGCTTGCCGAGAAGCACGTCCCGAAGATCACCAAATCCGGCGTGAATCACCGCCTCAGGCGGATCGTCGATTTTGCCGGTACACTGTTGTGATATGAGAGATTTCGTCCATCTTCATCTCCACAGCGAGTACAGTCTGCTGAAAGGGGCGTGCCGTATCGCTGAGCTCCCGGCGGCTGTTCTTTCGCGCGGCCAGAAGGCGGTCGCGATAACCGATCTCGGAGTTATGTACGGGTGCGCGGATTTCAGCGACGCGTGCCTGCGCGCCGGCGTGAAGCCGATAATAGGCTGCGAGCTGACCGTCGATTTCGGTTCTGTCCGCGGCTCGGTCGTCCTTCTCGTAAAAGACGCGCGCGGATACGGCAATCTCACCGATCTTGTAACAAAGTCTTGCACGTCCGGGAGGGACGTAAGGGGTGAGGAGCTTTTTGCCCGCTCGGAGGGGCTTGTCTGCCTTTCGGGAGGGAAGCGAGGACCGCTGAATCACCTGTCCGAACGCGGCGACCGGGAAGGCGCCGGAAAACTCGCAGCCCTTTTCAGGGGGTCTTTCGGAGGGGATTTTTATATCGAACTCGAAAATCAGGGTCTTGAAGGACAGGGCTTTGAAAACGAGTTCCTTTTGTCTTTGTCGCGCTCGGAAGGGATACCTCCCGTATGCTGCAACGACGTATTTTATATCGAAAAAACCGACGCGGGGACGAGGGAGATCCTCTCCTGCATCGGAGGAGGCAGGACCCTGTCGGAAGGCAGGGAGCCCGGCTTTGAGACCGACGAATTTTATTTAAAGTCCGCCGGGGAGATGGAAGAGCTTTTCGGCGGTGTCCCCGAGGCGCTTGACAATACCGTCGTGATAGCCGAAAAATGCTCCTTTGAGCTCCACCCCGGAAAAACCGTGCTGCCTGAATTCAGGACCCCGGACGGTACCGATCCCGACAGGTATCTCAGGAAAATCGCGTTGGAGGGATACGAAAAGGCGGTGTCAGACGGACGTATAGTCTTTTCGGAAGACCGTACGGACGCCGATTACCGGGCGAGGACAGAGTATGAGCTCCTTGTGATATCCGGGATGGGATATTCTTCTTATTTTCTCATCGTTTCGGACTTTGTGGGATACGCGAAAAGCGCCGGCGTGCCGACCGGACCCGGAAGGGGCTCGGGAGCCGGCTCGCTCGTCGCTTTTCTCACCGGGATAACCGAGGTCGATCCCGTGAGATACGGTCTGCTTTTCGAGGCGTTTCTCAACAGAGAACGTATAAGCATGCCGGATTTCGATATAGATTTCGGCGACAGACGGCGCGACGAGGTCATAAGATACGTGACTTTGAAATACGGCGCCGATCACGTCGCGCAGATCATAACCTTCGGTACTCTCGCGTCCCGCGCCGCCATTCGCGACGCCGGCAGGGTGCTCCGCACGCCGCAGGACAAGGTCGAAAAAGCGCTGTCAGTTCTTCCCGACGGGAAGGGAAAGGGCGCGCGAGAGCTGAGGGACGCCATTAACGACGAAAAAGTCAGGGCGCTCTGCGATTCCGACAGCGATATCGCTCTCCTTTACAGTACGGCTGCGGATATCGAGGGATACCCGAGAAACGCCTCGACCCACGCGGCGGGGGTCGTGATAACCCCGAGACCGCTTACTGAATACGTGCCGCTCGCCGACAACGGAGGAGTGACGGTCACACAGTACGGTATGGACGGCATAGCGCGGCTCGGTCTGCTCAAATTCGATTTTCTCGCCCTGAGATACCTGACGGTGATGGACGACGCGGTGAACCTTATAAAGGCCGTCGAGCCGGGCTTTTCACTCGACTCCGTTCCGACTGACGACGAAAAGACGTTTTCCCTTATCGGAAGCGGGATGACGGCCGGGGTATTCCAGCTGGAAAATCCCGGAATGCGCCGTCTGCTCGTCGGTATGAAGCCGAAACGTCTGTCCGATATTATGGTTGCAATAGCGCTTCACCGTCCGGGACCGATGGACTCGATCCCGAAATATCTCGAAAACAGAGGGAAGGGCGGGGACTACGGCTACCGAATAGAAGGGCTCGGAGACATACTTGACGAAACCTGCGGCTGTATAGTGTATCAGGAGCAGGTAATGGAAATTTTCAGGCGCGTCGCAGGGTATTCATACGGCCGCGCCGACGTCGTCAGAAGGGCGATAGCAAAGAAAAAACCGGGAGTAATCGAGGCTGAAAAAGCCGGTTTCATCGCCGGAGCGGTTGAGCGCGGGACGGACCGCGCGGCGGCCGAGGCGCTGTACGGCGAGATGGCAGACTTTGCCGATTACGCGTTCAAAAAAAGCCACTCGGCGGCGTACGGAATAATATCGTACAGGACGGCATATCTCAAAGCGAATTATCCCGCTTACTATATCTCGGCTCTGATGAACTCGGTCGCCGGCGATTTTCCGAAGATCGCCGCGTACGCGGCCGATCTCACAAAGGCGGGGATAGTCGTCGGGCGCCCGGACGTCAATCTGAGCGGGGAGGGCTTTACGGTCTGCCCCGACGGGAAAACCGTGCGTTTCGGGCTGAGTTCGATCAAAGGGATAGGGCAGCGGCTCGCCGCCCTGATCTGCGAGGAACGTAAAAACGGGAATTACGTCTCGTTCGAAAACTTCGTCAGGCGGAACGCCTCGCCGGAGCTCGGCGAAAAGCAGCTCGAGGCGCTCGTTTCGGCAGGATGCTTCGATTCGCTCGGAAGGAACAGGAACGTCCTGCTCGATTCGCTCCGCGGAGTCTTTGAAAAATACGGGCGGAGATCTCCGTCCGCGAACAGGGATCAGATAGGATTGTTTGACGACGAGGCAGACGCGCCCTATGACGGATACCGGGATCTTCCGGCTCCCGACCCCGCCGCGGCCGCGAATCTTGAACGCGAACTCTGCGGAATCGGGTTCGGGGACGAAACGGAAAAAAAGCCGCCGAAAGCCGCCGGAACCGGGAAAGAAGCCGCAAAAGTCCGCACGGAGCGGCTCTTTCTGCGCCTTACCGACACAAAGGGCGAAAAATACCGCCGCGCGGCGGCGCTTTGCAGGATCTTCGAAGGAAAGACGCCCGTCTGGTTCTTTGATTCGGAAAGCGGGGAATACCGGAACGTCTGTTCGTCGGAGCCCTCGCAGCGGCTGCTTTGCGAGCTCAGGTCCCTTCTCGGGGACGAAAACGTGGTTTTGAAATGAGATTTTCCGCCGCGTTCACGACAGGTTAAAAAAACGGGTGTATAATATAAGCGATTCAGCGGATTTTATCTGCTCAAAAACTCGCTCGCGAGCCTGATTTCAGGAGATGGCTGAATACAATGAACAGTTACAAGGACGTGGACTGGGGGGACGAGATGGCTAAGGCTGTAAAGACGGGAGGAAAAACCGTTCTTCGGTTCGTCGGCTATATTTTCAATATCCTCATGACGATCGGACTTGTCGGCGCGATAACCGCCACCGTCGTCGGGATAACGTTTCTCGTATATATAAAAAACTACATCAACACGAGCGTTGACGATTTTGACCTGCTGGTTTCCGACAAGAGTCTCACGACGATGGTCGCGTATGAGGACAAAAACGGAAACGTCGTTGAGATGGAAAGCGAACGCCTCTCGTCGAGCGAAAACAGGGTCTGGGTCGCTTATTCCGATTTCAACAAATACATCGGGCCCGCGTTCAAGGCGGTTGAGGACAAACGCTTTGACACGCATCACGGCGTGGACTGGTACCGGCTCGGGGGTGTCGCCCTTAAATTCGTGACCGGCAGATCCATGGAGGGCGGCTCCACGATAACCCAGCAGTTAATCAAAAACGTTACGGGAAACGACGAGGTGACGCTCCAGCGAAAGATCGGCGAGATTTTCCAGGCGCTCAACCTCGAAAAGAAATACGACAAAACAGAGATACTCGAAATGTATCTCAACAGTATATATCTGTCCGAGGGCTGCTACGGGATAGGGGCGGCCGCATACACTTATTTCGGCAAAGAGGTCAAGGATCTCACGCTTATCGAATCGGCGGCAATCGCCGGGATAACTCAGAACCCCTACAGATACGATCCTATCCTTCATCCTCAGGCAAACGCGAAAAGGCGTAATCTCGTCCTGTCCCTGATGTACGAACAGGGAAAGATCACACAGGAAGAGTACGCGTCGGCTTACGAGAAGGATCTGGTGCTCAATATAGGCGGCGAGGACGAGGACGTTCCGTCAAACGTCCATTCGTGGTACACCGACGCGGCGCAGCAGGAAGCGACGCGAATGCTCGTTGAAAAATTCGGCTATACCTCGATCGTCGCGGAAAAGGCGCTCCTCACCGGCGGATATACCATCGTGACCGCCCAGGATCCCGAAATACAGAGGATAGTCGAAGAGTACTACGAAAATAACTCGAGCTTCCAGAAGGTCGATAAATCCCCCGTCCAGCCGGAGTCGGGGTTTGTCATCATAGACCCCAAAAACGGCAACGTGGTCGCGCTTGTCGGAGGCCGCGGCAAAAAAACGGCCAACCTCCTCCTGAATTACGCGACGATGACGAGGAGACCCCCGGGCTCTTCCTTCAAGCCGATCTCGGTTTACGCGCCCGCCTTCGAAGCCGGTCTCATAACCTACGGCTCTGTCTTCGACGACTCTCCGCTCAATTTCGGAACGCAGACGATCGACAAGGAAACGGGCAACATAGTTTATTCCAACAAGCACGGCTATCCCGCGAACCTGCCGGATTCATACGCCGGGCTCACGACGGTGCACGACGCCGTCAGGGTCTCGAAGAATACCGTTGCGTGCCGAGTGCTTCTGGTCCTCGGGTTCGACAACTCGTTCAGCTTCCTCACCGAAAAGGTCGGCATCTCGACGCTCGTCGACGGCACGGTGACCTCGTCCGGCAAGGTTTTTTCAGACAAGTCTATAGCTCCTCTCGCAATGGGACAGCTCACATACGGCGTGACCGTCAAGGAAATGACGGCGGCCTTCCAGATCTTTGCAAACAACGGCGTGTTCAACGAGGAGAGGATAATCCTCCGCATACTCGACCAGGAAGGGAACGTCGTGGCCGAGAACGAAAAGAAGAGTTCCATCGTAATGTCGGAGCAGAACGCGTCGATAATGACCCGGATACTCCAGTCGGTCGTATCGAGCGGCACCGCGACCTCCATATCGCTCAGAAAATCGATGGACGTCGCCGGAAAGACGGGAACGTCGCAGAACGCGCAGGACTACTGGTTCGTCGGATATACTCCGTATTACGTAGCCGGCGTTTGGTTCGGTTATTCCATGCCGCGATCCATGTCCAAATATTCGTCTTCAAAGACCACCCTCGCCGCGTGGGACGCAATAATGACGAAGGTCCATCAGAAATATCTGTCCGGCGGCGAGCAGGAAAAGTTCACCCTCGCGCCGGGTATAATAAACGTAAAGTACTGCAAGGATTCGGGATGTCTAGCGACGGACGCCTGCCGCGCTGATCCGAGAGGGAGCCGCGAGGAGAGCGGATTCTTCGTCGACGGCACCGAGCCGACCTCGTACTGCACCATTCACGTCATGGTCGATTACGACACCAAGACCGGAGGCGTCGCCACCGACGGGTGCGTAAAGGCCGGATCTACCGTTAAAAAGGTCGGTCTGCTCAATCTGTTCCGCTCGATGCCTTACAACATAAAGATCGCCGACGCGTCTTATACCATGCAGGCGCTCCCGGCGGGGTATTCCACGGACGGGCTCACGGGATCGGTCCCGTATTACCAGAATCTTCTTTCAAACGGTATGTTCACGGGATATTCCTCAAAGATATCGACGTCAAAGACCTACAGTTTCTACAAGGGGAACCGGATCTGTACGGAGCATTTGCATTATCAGCCCGAACCGATCCCTGTGACCGAGCCGCCCGAGACCGCGGCTCCGGGAGAATAGTATTTCAAAAGCCGGAGGACCTCCTCCGGCTTTTGCGAACCGAGGTTTTTCCCGCCGCGGACCGCTTGAACGATTTAAGACATTTTATCAAATAAAATGTCGGAATTTGTTCTTGTCAATCCGCCCGTTTTTTGGTAATATTATTCTGAATGGGTGTATAACCCGGATAATATTGCGCCCGCGGCAGCGTCGCCGCCAGGAGGTTTCTATGAGCTACAGATTCTGCGGAAAGGTCGTTTCGTACATGCCTACGACGGCCGCCAATACCCGGAACAGCGAAGGGACGTTTTTCAGACTGAAGGACAGATCCATCATTTACGCTTATTCTTATTACGGAGGGAGTTCGGATGACAGCGCCGCCTCGAACATCGCGTGCCTTGTTTCCCGTGACAACGGCGAGAGCTTCGGAGAGTGGCATTATCTTTATGAAAAACATGACGGGGACAACTATATGTGTCCGTCCATACTCAGAATGCAGAACGGCGATCTCGGAATGTTCATGCTTTACCGCGTGAGCCGTTCAAAAGCTTCGGATGAGAGCGAGAGAAACGGAGCGGTGCTTTTCGTCAGGTCAGGTGACGAGGGCGCGACGTGGTCCGAGCCCGTCCGAGTCACCCGGAAGAACGAAAACTACGTACTTGAAAACGGACACGTCATAAGACTGAAGAGCGGGCGCATTCTCGTGCCGGTCGCGAACTGCATAAGGGATGAAAAAAGCGAAACGCCTTCAGAGATAGTGTTTTTTGTTTCGGACGACGACGGACAGACCTGGCGGGAGATCGCCGACCGCAAGCGCGGCGTTCCGAGACCCTGGTCCGAATCCGGGCTGCAGGAGCCTGTCGCTTTTGAATGCGACGACGGCGTGATACGCACTTATTCCCGCACGGACCTCGGATGTCAGTACGAAACGGATTCGGCCGACGGCGGGGAAACCTGGTCGGAACCGATGCCGAACAGGACGTTTTCATCGCCCTGTTCCCCTATGATGATAAAAAGATTCGGGAAATACTGCGTAGCCGCCTTCAACCCCGTGCCGAAATACGTCATAAGACATTACGACAGGGACGAGCGCTCTCCGCTCATTATGCTTTTCAGCGTCGACGGCGGAAAGACATACGACTGGGAAAAGACCCTTATTGTTGACAACAGGGGGCACTGCTGCTATCCCGACCTTTTCGACATCGGAGACGGATGCCTACTTATAGGATATCAGTCGCTCAACGACGGGGTGATAAAAAAGCTCGATCACTGGCACTACGTGGATTTTTATGAGGTCAGCTGCAGCGAAACGGAGGGAAACTGAAATGAGAGAAGTTGGAAGGATCGTCGGATACGTTCCGACAAACTGGAAAAACTCAAGAAATTCCGAGGGATGCTTTATCCGCCGCAAGGACGGCGCCATCCTCTACGCATGGTCGAATTATCACAGCGGAGGCGACGACGACTCGCCCTGCGAGATAGGATGCCTCGTATCCCGCGATGAGGGCGAGACCTGGGGAGAGAGGTTCTTCCTGTATCACAATTCCGGCAGGGACAACATCATGTGCCCGTCTCTCATGAGGATGCATAACGGAGACATGGGTCTGTTTTTCATTCACAGAAACGCGGCGGAGAGGACGGGATGCGATTTCCTTGAGGTCGCCCAGACCTGGTTCGTACGTTCGTCCGACGAAGGGGAAACATGGTCCGAACCGATAGTCATAACTCCTCCCGACCTCTATTTCGTTTTTGAAAACGGTCACGCCGTAATGCTGAAGAGCGGACGTATCCTCGTCCCCGTCGCCTTCCACGGCGGCAGACCTTTCAAAGGACACGCAAGTACGGCGTATTTCATGTCGGACGACGACGGCCGCACGTGGTATGAGGCCGACAAAAGGTACGAGGGCGTTCCCGAGCCGTGGTCCGATTCCGGGCTTCAGGAGCCGATGTCGTTTGAGACGGCCGACGGCGTCATCAGGACCTTCTCGCGCACCGACCTTTTTTATCAGTACGAGTCCGATTCCTTCGACGGCGGAAAGACCTGGACGAAGCCGATGCCGAACAGGGGATTTTCCTCCCCCTGCGCTCCCATGATGATAAAGCCCGTCGGTGATCTTTACGTGGCGCTTTTCAATCCCGTTCCGAAGTTCGTGACGAGGGTGAGGGAAGTCGACGACGAGCGCTCTCCGCTGATCGCTATTGTAAGCCGCGACGGAGGAAAGACCTTCCCTTGGGACGACCCGCTCATCATAGACTGGCGCGGGCACTCCGCCTACCCGGACCTTTTCGACGGAGGCGACTATATGCTCGCGGGATATCAGGCCGACCCGAACGACGGGGTCATCAAGAAGATAAGATACGGAGAGCTCATCGACCCGCGGGTATATCCGTTTGACTGATTTGACGGACCTATGATTGTAAAAGACGAAACAAAAAGATATATAGTGAGGGACGGGGCGAGCGGATACTGTATCTCGCTCTGCCCCGGGGCCTCCCCGTCAGAGAAATTCGCGTCGGAGGAACTTTCGAAATACATTGAAAAGATAAGCGGATGCGCCCTGCCCGTGAAAACCGGAGCCGAGGGAGAAAACGTCATTTTCGTGGGTTCGGGATGCCTTCCCGACGCAGATGATCTCGGGGACGACGGGTTTGTTATCAGTTCGTCTGACGGCGACGGTATACGCATATACGGCGGAAGAAAAAGAGGAACGCTCTACGGCGTTTACGCGTTTCTCGAGGACCTTCTCGGATGCCGTTTCCTATCGGACGAGGCTGAGGTGATACCTCAGACCCGCGACGTCTCCGTTCCGCTGTCCTTTGAAAAGAAGGAAGTGCCCGTCATAAGGTACCGCGACACCTACTGCACTGGTTTTTTCGGCAACGATATTGCCGCCAAGCGGCGCTTCAACGGCGGGGAGCACGCCGGTCTTGACGAGGATCACGGCGGAGCGATAACCTGGACGGACGGACTGTACTGTCACACGATATTCCATCTTTCCGGAGAGGACAAGCCGGCTTTCACGACGCCGACCCCCTGTCTGACAGACGACGAGACCTTTGAAACGGTGCTCGAAAACGTCAGGAAGGCGATAAGAAAAGACCCGAAGGGCTCGATTCTGTCTGTCTCTCAGGCGGACAACTCAAATCACTGCGGCTGCGAAAAATGCCGGGCTCTCGAAGAGCGCGAAGGATGCGACGGGGCGACGGTTTTCGCCTTTGCGAACAGAATAGCCGAGGCTATAGAGGACGAGTTCCCCGACGTCATGATAGAGACCATGGCGTATCAGTTCTCGCTCGATCCGCCGAAGACGATAAGACCCCGGAAAAACGTGATCATAAGGGTCATCTCGCTTCTTTCGTGTTTTTCCCATCCTCTCGAAGACTGTTCGGTTGAGTTTTACGAACAGAGACTCAACCAGAAAAACAAACACACGTTTGCCGAAAACCTCAGGGCGTGGAGCGGGCTCTGCGACAGAATACACATCTGGGATTATATAACGAATTTCGACCATTACCCGGCGCCGTTTCCCAATCTCGGCGTGATCAGACAGAATATCCGGCTCTTTGCCGAAAACAACGTCGACGGGGTATTCGAGCAGGGGCTCGGGAACTCGAAAAGCGGCAAGTTCGACGAGCTCAAGGGATATCTCGTAAGCAAATGTCTCTGGGATCCCTATATGAGCGAGGAGGAATACGACCGCCACATAAACGAGTTCCTCGCGGGCTTTTACGGACCGGGGTGGAAATATCTGAGAGAATATATAGACCTCGCGCACGATTGTTCTAAGGACGCGCATTTTCATATTTTTGCCGATCCGACGGACGTCATACCGCCGAGATATATAAAGAACGAGCATCCGCTCCCTCCGCCTTCCGAAATATCCCCGAGGACGGACTGGCTGGCCTACGCCGACAACGAGTATCTGACTGATACGTCGTTTATCGACAGGGCGGAGGAGCTTTTCCGGCTCGCTGCCGAGGGCGCCGACACTGCCGAACGCCGCGCAAGGGTCGAGCGCGCGTCTCTTCAGGTGCTTTATTACAGGATTTATTTCACTTTCCTCCGCTACGGGAAACGTATGGAGGAAATGATTGAAAAAACGGTCTCCGGTCCCGACCGTGATGCCGCGCTGAAATTCGCGCTCGAACAGAAAAACGGAGTCGTGTCTCTCCTTAACAGGGAACTGCAGATGAAACTGAGGCGGTTCGGTATCGATAGGATCGCCGAGGATATGCCTTTCCCCCTTGAGGAAGGCAAGGTCAATTATAAAAACGAACCGAAAATGTATTGGGACGAAAAAACTGTAACACAGAGGTAAAACAGATGAAAAGGGCAGTATTATGTCTTTTATTCGCCGTCGCGCTCGCGGCGGCGGTGATAGCTTTCGCTTCATGCGGCGAAAAGGGAGATCCGGGGAAGGCGTCCGGATCCGGCACGGCCACCGAGGCCGTTACGGCGGAAGCTCCCGGCGGTCCGGCCGTCGTCAAGGGCTGGTTCGATCTCGGATCGGCGCTTTACCGTCGCGACAAGTTCACCGAGGGATCCTCGGGATCCGTTACGATCGACATGGCAAAGAACGAGATCGAGGGATTCCAGTATCTTGTCACGTCCGACAGGGACGTGAGCGGTCTCCGCTGCGATCTTCCCGCGCTCACCGACGGAAACGGAAACAGCCTCGAAGGAGAGGTAAACGTAGTCTGGTACACCTACGTCAAAAAAACCGGAGCCGGTTATTCGAAGGGACTGTATCCCGTCGCGATGCTGCCGATGGACGACGAATTTCAGGGCGGGAGCTTTGACGTCGCCGGAAATACCTGCCGGACGATTTACGTAAAGTTCCGCACGACGGCGGAAACCGTTCCGGGGACCTACACCGGGAAGCTCGCGCTCAGCAGGGACGGCGAGACGCTTCTCACGGGCGACGTGACGGTCAGGGTCAGGAACGTATATTACGATGAGAAGACCGAATGCCTGTCCCTTTTCGGATTCGGTCACGACACGGGAGACAGCAACCCGGCTCTCCCGAAACCTCCCGAAACCGCGCCGAAGATCGGACGTCAGTCCGATACCGGAGAGTTTGACGAGGAACTCACAATGAAGTACGCGGATTTCATGCTTGAAAACCGTATGTGTCCGACGACCCTGCCGATAAAGGACGAACTCCTCAACTCTGATTTCGAACTCGTGAAGAAGTACATGGATAACGACCGGTACAATTCCGTTCAGATAAACTCCCTTCCGTGGACTTACCCCGACAAGGAAAGAAGCGACAATCTCCGCGCGCAGTATAAGATCGCCTCTGAAAACGGCTGGGTCGGCAAATGCTATTTCGGGTCTTATGACGAGCCTCTCGAAGAGAGCCATATGCAGGCATTATTTGCAAACGTGAGACGGGTGATGGCTTGCTTCCCGACGACGAACTTCCTCGACGCCTTCGGCCCCGATATACCGTCGGGCGGCAGGAACATCGTCGAGCGCATGTCGGACTATTCGACGGTTTACTGTCCGAACACCGTTCATTTTAACGGGGCGATAAGAGACTCGATGCTCAAACTCAAGGCGGAGAGGGGCGACACCCTTTTCTGGTACGTATGTTCCGTTCAGACCTACGACACGACGGATCTTCTTCCTTCGACGCCGGGCACCGACAAGCGCATGCTGTTCTGGCAGCAGTATCAGCAGAACGTCGACGGATTCCTTTACTGGAGAGTCACGTTCTGGCATTTCGTCAGCGACGTATGGGCTGAAAACTACGTCGAAGACTCAATAGAAAAATATTCGCTTCACGTCGGTCTCCCGACCGATCCCCCGACAGACGACGGAGTCCTGATCTACTGGCATCCGATAACGAAGGATCCCGTTACCACCCTCGGGCTCGAGGCGGTACGCGACGGTATCGAGGACTTCCAGCTTTTAAGAATGGCCGAGCGCGTGCTCGGCAGGGAAAAGGTCCTTGAGTTCGCCGAACAGCTGACGACTGACGTCAATCAGTTCGTGAGATACAAAGAGGGCAGCACCGAAAAGATGGCGGATCTGAGATCGCAGCTCTTCGATCTGCTCGAATCCGCGCAGGCGTCGTAAATAATCACGGAGATCCGAAAATGAAGAAAAAAATCATTCTCACCCTTGTCCTCGCGTCGGCGGTCGTGCTGATCGCGCTGCTTGCCGCGTCCTGCGGTCAGAACGGCGTTCCGGGCACGGAAACAGGAGCCGGTACTTCTCCCGGTACCGGGACGTCATCCCCCGACGGTCCGGCCGTCATAACCGGCTGGTTTGACATGGGCTCCGCTCTTTACAGAAGAGACAAATTCAAGCCGGGCAGCGCCGATTCCGTCACCGTGGATATGGCAAAAAACGAAATGGAGGGCTTTCAGTACCTTCTGACGTCAGACAGGGACGTTGACGGTCTGCGGTGCGACGTTACCTTCCTTAAAGACCCGGCGGGGAACGAGCTTAAGGGAACCGTCAACGTAGTTTACTATACTTTCCTCAGAAAGACGGACGCCACGCATCTGAGGGGCTTTTATCCCGTCGCGATGCTTCCGATCGACGATGAATTCGTCGGCGGCACCTTTGACGTCGCCGCGAATACCTGCCGCACCGTATACGTTCAGTTCAGAACGACGGCCGACACGGTTCCCGGGACTTATACCGGAAAGCTGACGGTCAGCCGCGACGGAGAACAGATCGCGTCGGGCGACGTTTCGGTAAAGGTGAGGAACGTACTCTATGACGAAAAGACCGAATGTCTGACGTTTTTCGGCCTCGGATACGATAAGGAAGATATGAACGAGCTGGTAGGCCGCGGACCGGAGAGCGCTCCGCCGCTCGGTCATCAGCAGCAGGGCGGCGCGTGGGACAGACAGGTTTTCCTTGATTACGTGGATTTTCTGCTGGACAACAGATTCTGCCCCTCGCTTCCTTTTGAAAAAGGGCTCCTGGAAGACGATTTTGACCTTGTAAAAAAATATTTTGACAATCCGCGCCTCACAACGGCGGGTCTGCCTCAGAACAATCTCGAAAAACAGTACGAGATAGCCGCCGAAAACGGCTGGCTCGACAAGATATATTTCGGGTCTTTCGACGAGCCGCATGAAGAATGGCATATGCAGACGATAGTCAATAATTCGCACGCCGTCAGCAGGAGTTTTCCGACCACCCATTTTCTCGACGCGTTCTATATGGATCTGCCGCTCGGCGGTAAAAACATTATCGAAAGAATGTCGGAATACTCTACCGTATACTGCCCCAAAGTCGATTTTTTCCAGGGATATATAAGAGACTCTATTCTTAAACTCAAGGCGGAACGCGGCGACACGATAATCTGGTATAACTGCGGAGAGGCGTCGTACAACACGATAAACATGCTTCCGTGCACGCCCGGGACCGACAAGCGTCTGCTTTTCTGGCAGCAGTATCAGCAGAACGTTGACGGATATCTCTACTGGAGGGTCACTTTCTGGAACAATTCGCTCGACGTCTGGGCTCCCGACTATATGAAGACGATGATCGAGTCGGAACCGCTTCCGAGGAGCACGGACGCGCCGTATGACGACGGAGTGCTTATTTACTGGCATCCCGTAACGGGCGCCCCTGTCCCGACGATCGGATTTGAGGCGGTACGCGACGGTATCGAGGACTTCCAGCTTCTCAGAATGGCCGAACGCGCGCTCGGCAGGGAAAAGGTACTTGAGTTCGCCGAACAGCTTACGACTGACGTCACCGAGTTCGTGAAGTATAACGAGGGCAGCACCGAAAAGCTTTACGGGCTGAGATCTCAGATATTCGATCTGCTCGAATCGGCTCAGACCGCATGAGTCAGTTCCCGCAGCGAAGAAAACTCATGAAAAACATGAAGAAAATAATCGTTCCGGCGCTCTTTGCGTCGGCGGTTATCGCAGCCGCTCTGCTCGCGTTCTCATGCGGGCAGAGCGGCGGCCGGCAGGACCTGACGGATTCCGTCACAGATCACGGCGTGACGACGGCCGCCCCCGACGGTCCGGCCGTCATAACCGGATGGTTCGATTACGGCACCGCACTTTACAGACGCGACAAGTTCACCCCCGGAACGGCGGATTCCGTCTCGATTGAGATAGCAAAAAACGAGATCGAGGGCTTCCAGTATCTCATGACGTCAGACAGGGACGTCGACGGCCTTCGCTGCGACGTGACCGAGCTTTCGGACGGAAACGGGAACAAACTCGTGGGAACGGTCAACGTCGTATGGTACACTTATCTGAGAAACACCGACGAGACCCACCCGAAAGGCTTCTATCCCGTCGCCTTTCTTCCGATGGACGACGAATATCAGGGCGGAAGCTTTGATATAGCGGCGAATACCTGCCGGACCTTATACGTACAGTACAAAACGACGTCCGATACCGTCCCCGGAACCTACACAGGAAAGCTGACTGTGAGCAGAAAAGGGGAGACCGTCCTTTCGGGCGACGTTTCGCTCAGGGTAAGGGACGTATATCTGGAAGAAAAGACCGAGTGCCTGACGCTGATCGGGCTCGGATACGACAAAGAAGATATGAACGAGCTGATGCCGGCGGGGCCGGAGAGCGCCCCTCCTCTCGGGCGTCAGTCGCAGGGCGGGGAATGGGATCCCCGGCTTCTGCTCGATTACGCGAACTTTCTGCTGGAGAACCGTATGTCCGGGACGGCGATACCCTTCGAGGGGGAACTCCTGAACGAGGATTTCGACGCCGTGAAGGCGTATATGGACAACCCCCGCCTCACCTGCGTGAATCTGAACGGGCTAAACTGGACTTATTCTCAGGAAGAACGCAGCGATAATCTCAGACGTCAGTATGCGGTTGCGAACGAAAACGGCTGGGTCGATAAGATCTATTTCGGGTCATTCGACGAGCCGCACGAAGAAGCGCATATGCAGACGATAATCAGCAATTCCGCGTGGGTAAAAAAGAATTTCCCGACGACGAATTTCCTTGACGCGTTTTTCATGGATCTTCCGTCGGACGGAAAAAACATAATCGAACGCATGTCCGCCTTCACGACTGTTTACTGCCCGAAGATACAGTTTTTCCGTGACGGCATAAAGGAGTCCATGCTTAAACTCAAGGCGGAGCGGGGCGACACGCTTTTCTGGTACGTATGCTCGGGTTCGACTTACGATACGATCAACCGCCTGCCGTGCACTCCGGGGACCGACAAGCGTCTGCTTTTCTGGATGCAGTATCAGCAGAACGTCGACGGCTTCCTCTACTGGCGCGCGACGTGCTGGAACAGGTCGGAGGACACCTGGGACGAGAACTATATGAAGGAAAAACTCGAGACCATGCCGCTCCCGAGACCCGGCTACTCCGGGACAGACGAGGGCGTCATGATATACTGGCATCCGGTGACAAAACAGCCGGTATCAACCCTCGGCTTTGAGGCAATGAGGGACGGGATCGAGGATTTCCAGCTCCTTAAAATGGCCGAGGCGAAATTCGGCAGAGAGAAGGCCCTTGAATACGCTTCTCAGCTCGCGACAGACGTGAATAAATACGTCAGGGTCAGCGAGGGAAGCACCGGTCTTATGATGAATTTAAGGACTGGTCTTTTTGATATTCTGGAATCTGAACAAAGGACTGAACAAGGATGAAAACAAACAAAAGAGCCAACGGTTTAAACGGTATAATAATATTTCTTGCGCTGATTGTACTTTCGTGTTTCGCCGTTTTTCTGGCCTCCTGCACAGGCGGCGGAGATCCCGCCGCGACCGATTCCGGCACAGCTCCGGCGACGGAAGCGCCGAATGAGGGGCCGGCCGTCATAACCGGATGGTTCGATTACGGCTCCGCACTTTACAGGCGGGACAAATTCACTCCCGGAACTGCCGGTTCGATCGTCATCGATATCGCAAAGAACGAGATCGAGGGCTTTCAGTACCTTCTGACGTCGGATAAGGACGTAAGCGGCCTGCGCTGCGACGTTACGGATCTTGATAACGGCGCCGGGAACAAACTGACAGGAACGGTAAACGTCGTATGGTACACCTACGTCAGGAAGGCAGACGCTACGCATCCGAGGGGATTTTATCCCGTCGCCATGCTTCCGATGGACGATGAATTTCAGGGCGGCGGATTTGATATAGCGGCCGGCACCTGCCGCACGCTTTACGTCCGGTATAAAACGACTGCCGACACCGTCCCGGGAACGTATACCGGGAAACTGACCGTGAGCATGGGCGGTGAATCCGTCCTGACAGGCGACGTGACGGTCCGGGTCAGGGATGTTTATTACGACGAAAAGACCGAATGCCTGACCATGGTCGGGCTCGGCTACGACAAAGAAGACATGAACGAGGCCGTCCCGAAGGGACCGGACGGCGCACCTCCTCTCGGAAGGCAGCAGCAGGGAGGCGCCTGGGACCGCGGGCTGCTTCTCGACTACGCGTATTTCATGCTCGAAAACAGGCTCTGCCCCTCGTGGGTACCTTTTGAAAACGAACTTCTGAACGGGGATTTCGAAAAGGTAAAGGCCTTCATGGACAATCCGAGGGTGACCTCTACGGGCATTTCCGGACCCGCCTGGCCGTATACAGAGCAGGAAAGGGTACAGAGCTTTAAGGGCCAGTCGGAGATCGCCCATGAAAACGGCTGGGTGGACAAGATCTATTTCGGGTCTTTTGACGAGCCGAGTGAAGAAGCTCACATGAAACGCATTATCGGCAACGCGGGCTGGGTCAGAAAATACTTCGGCGAAACGACGAACTTCCTTGACGCGTTTTATGTGGATCTGCCGTCGGACGGGAAAAACATCGTCGAGCGTATGTCCGCGTATTCGACCGTATATTGTCCCAAAGTGGAGTTCTTTAACGGCGCGATAAGGGACAGTCTGTTAAGACTCAAGGCGGAGCGCGGTGACACCATATTCTGGTACAACTGCGGAGTGGCGTCTTACGATACGGTAAACATGCTCCCCTGCACGCCCGGCTCAGACAAACGGATACTGTTCTGGCAGCAGTATCAGCAGAACGTGGACGGATATCTTTACTGGAGAGCGACGTACTGGAACGGTTCGGAAGACCCGTGGGAGACCGGCTACGTCGACAAATACGTGGAATCGCCTCCGTATCCGAGACCGAACGACGCTGTCACCGACGACGGAGTTCTCATATACTGGCATCCCGTGACAAAACAGCCCGTGACGACGCTCGGGCTCGAGGCGACCCGTGACGGCGTTGAGGATTTCCAGCTTCTCAGAATGTGCGAGGCGAAGTTCGGTCGGGAAAAGGTCCTTGAATTCGTTGAACAGATAGCGACGGATTACAACGCTTTCACGCAGTACAGAGACGGAAGCACCGGGCTTATGAACGGGCTGAGGGCTCAGCTTTTCGATCTCCTCGAGAGCGCAGCGTGACGCCCCGTCAGTTTTACCGATATGAAAAAAATCACGTTATTGCTTTCGGCGTTGCTCGCGGCCGTACTGATTGCCGCCTGCGGAAACACGGATAAGCCTGCGGACGGCTCGTCCGGTCCGTCCTCCGCGGAGGTAGACGACACCCCGGCGGCGCTTGAAGGATGGTTCGATTACGGTTCGGCGCTCTATGAGATGAAAGCCGATAATATCACCGTAAAAAACGCCATGGATTCGATAAGTATCGAAATGGCGAAAAACGAAATTGAGGGCTTCCAGTACGTCATCACGTCCGACAAAGACGTTTCGGGGCTCAGATGCGACGTCACTCCTTTGAGCGACGGAGATGGACACGAGCTTGACGGAACGGTTTACGTCGCTTGGTACACGTATCTCGCCCGCACGGATTTTCAGCCGCTTTATCACCCGAGAGGATTTTATCCGGTTGCGCTCCTCCCGATCGACGACGGATATCAGGGCGGGACCTTTGATATCGCGAAGAATTCGGTGAGAACGCTTTACGTAAGCTACAGGACCGATATAAACACGGTACCGGGGACGTATACCGGGACTCTCACGGTCAGCCGGGGCGGGGAAACTCTCTTTACCGGTGGCGTTTCCGTTAAGGTGCGCGACGTTTATTACGACGAAAAGACGGAGTGCCTGTCCCTTATCGGGCTGGGATACGACAAGACGGACCCAAACCCCAGCGTTCCTGAGGGACCCGAGGGCGCGCCGGCCATAGGACTGCAGCAGACGCCAGGGATCTTCGCGAACGAGGAGCTGACCCGCAAGTACGCGGATTTTCTGCTCGAAAACCGTTTCTGCCCGTCCAACCTTCCGCTTAAGGACGATCTTCTGAGCGACGACGCGGCGTTTTACCTCGACAATCCGAGATATAATTCCGTGTACTTGAGATATATCCCCGCCTGGTGGAAGTACTCGAACGAACATCTCAGCGATCTTTCGAAAAAATATGAAGTCGCAAAAGCGCACGGGTGGCTAGACAAGATATATTTCAGTTATTTTGACGAGCCACACGAGGACGGACATCTCAAGCAGATCCTTCGCGAGGCGAAAAGATCTCATTTTGAAGGCTGCGTATTCCCGTCTAAAAATCTTCTTGACGCGATACTCGTCGATCTGCCCTCGGCTGACGGAAAAAAGAACATAATCGACCGTCTCTCGGCGGCGACGACCGTCTACTGCCCGAAGGTACAGTTTTTCACGGGCGGGATCCGCGACTCCATGCTGAGACTGAAGGAAGAGCGCGGCGACACCCTGTTCTGGTATGTGTGCTCCGGCTCTACCGCCGACACGATAAACCGCCTTCCTTGTACTCCCGGCACGGACAAGCGACTGCTTTTCTGGATGCAGTATCAGCAGAACGTAGACGGCTTCCTCTACTGGAGAGCGACCTTCTGGAACAATTCGGTCGACGTCTGGGACCGGGATTACATGTCGAAGGGGTACAGGACCACTCCGACCGGGGCCGGCGGGACCGACGAGGGAGTTATGATATACTGGCATCCCGTGACGGGCGAGCCGGTCAGCACGCTCGGCTTTGAAGCCATGAGGGACGGAGTTGAGGATTTTCAGCTTCTGAAAATGGTTGAGGCAAAGTTCGGAAGGGAAAAGGCGCTCGAATACGCTTCTCAGCTTGCGACCGACGTAAACAAATACGTGAGGTACGAGAAGGGCAGCACACAGCTTCTGAACGACCTCAGATCGCAGCTTTTTGACCTTGTCGAAAACGCCGGGTGAGCGGTGATGTCAACCGCCGGTTGCGCTTTTTTTGCGCGGCCAAAAAATATCTGTATATTTAACTTGACAACCATGCCGCGCCGTGATAAAATAATCCCGACGCGGCAGGAATAATACGGCGTCAGCCAAAGGAGACATTATGGAAAACAGAAAACTCAGAGTAGGTATCATTGGGACCGGCAGCATAAGCCAGGTCCACATGGCGGGATACAAAGCCCTCCCGGACAGAGTTGAGGTCGTCGCCGCGTGCGATATCAACGAAAAAAAGCTTCAGAAATACTGTGACCGTTACGGGATCCCGCACAGGTATACGGATTATAACGAGATGTGCGAAAAGGAGCATCTCGACTGCGTGAGCGTATGCACCTGGAACGTAGCGCACAAGGGAGCGACAATCGCTGCCCTCCGTTCCGGCGCAAACGTCATCTGCGAAAAGCCGATGGCCATGAACGCAAAGGAAGCCGAGGAGATGAAAGCGGTCGCAGAGGAGACCGGCAAACTTCTCGTCATAGGTTTCTGCCGCCGCTTCGGCAACGACGCCGCCGCGCTGAAAAAATACGTGGATCAGGGATATTTCGGCGATATATATTACGCAAAGGCGACGTATCTCCGCCGCAGCGGATGCCCCGGCGGATGGTTCGGAGACAAGAAACGCTCGGGAGGCGGACCTCTCGTCGACCTCAGCGTTCACGTTCTCGACCTTGTCAGATATCTCTCGGGTCTCCCGAAACCGATCTCAGCGTACGGTTCAACCTACGACAATCTCGGACCGGATCGCGCTTCCGACAGTGTAATCATCTGGAACGTCGAGCATAATCCCGGCGACGAATACAACGTCGAGGATTTTGCCACGGCGCTCATCAAGTTCGACAACGGGCTCACCGTCGCTCTTGAAACGAGCTTCAATCTGAATATTCAGCACGACACGACAAACGTCCAGATATTCGGCACGAAGGCCGGCGCGACTGTCGATCCCGAGGTCGAGATATTTACTCAGTACGGCGACAGATTCGTCAATATTCAGCCCGAGACGCGCATTTTCCTCGATGAAAACGGTCTCTTCGAGGCAGAGATCAAGGGATTCGTAGACGCGGTCGAGGGGATCGCTCCTCCTCGCGCAACGGCCGACGACGGCATCGCCGTCATGAAGATCATAGACGCCGTTTACGAATCCGCGAAGACCGGCAAATCGGTGGAGATAAAGTGGTGAAAACCTGTCTCAGCACGTACAGTCTCTGGCGCTACAACGGCGTCATGAGCATATACGACATGATAGCGAAAACGGCCGAATGGGGATTTGAAGCAATCGAATTCACCGACGGCCCGTGGCTCTTTGAATCCGATGAAAAAGAGCTCCGCCGGATAGGCGACGCGGCGCGCTCCGCCGGGCTTGAGGTCGTCAACCTCTGCTGCGACGGAGATCTGATAAACGGATCGGACGGAGATCTCGACCGCGAGGTCGAAAGGATCTGCCGCAACGTCGACAGGGCGACCGCGATCGGCAGCAGGATGATGAGGCACGACGCCGGCCATCTTCCGAAAGAGAGAAAGCGCGGGCTCGGATACGCCTATAACCTCGAAAGGCTCGCCGAGGGATGCCGCAGGGTAACGGAATACGGGCAGAGCGTCGGTGTGATGACGCTTACCGAAAATCACGGGGTATTCTCACAGGATCCCGACAGGGTCGCGTCGCTTGTTGACGCGGTCGATCATCCGAACTTCGGCCTGCTCGTCGACATCGGCAACTTTATGGATATAGATTACGTCCCGTACAAGGCTGTGTCGAAACTCGCTCCGTACGCATATCACGTACACTGCAAGGACTGTCTGTTCAAAAAGGGGACCGAGGTGTTCCCGGGGGATAACTGGTACTGCACGGCCGGCGGAAACTATAACCGCGGGACCATCGTGGGACACGGAGACGCCGGAGTTTCACAGTGTATCAGAATACTCAAAAACGCCGGATACGACGGCTGTATCTCTATCGAATACGAGGGCGTCGAGGACGCCATGGCGGGGATTCCCGCAAGTCTTTCAAACGTTAAGCGTTTCTGGGACATTGCCTGAAAAATTACGGCTCTCCGCCGAAAGACGGAGAGCCGTCCGCTTTTTGCGGGGGCAAAACGTAGGACTAACATGAAAAAAGGATTCTCAATCGGGGTTGATCTCGTAGGAACGAATATCAAGGCCGGCCTTGTCAGAAACGACGGTATAAGACCTGAGATTGTTCTGAAAAAGAGCGTTCCGACGCGCCTGACGGGCTCTGCCGCGGATATTTGCCGGGACATAGCCGCTCTTTGCGGCGATATCTGCCGCGATGCGGGCATATCGCTCTCCGACGTCGGCTCGATCGGGGTCGGCTCTCCGGGATCGGTGAGCGGAGGCGTTGTACACAACGCCGAGAACCTCGGTTTTTCCGAGGTGCCGCTCCGCGACATGATATCGGAGCTTGTCGGAAGTGAGATCAGCGTCTCTCTCGCAAACGACGCAAACGCGGCGGCGTACGGCGAGCTTGTGGCCGGGTGCGGAGTCGGATGCGATTCCATCGTCGCCATAACCCTCGGAACGGGCGTCGGCGGCGGGATCGTCCTTGACGGAAAGATCGTCGAGGGGCACAACGGTGCGGCCGGCGAGATCGGGCACATTATCATCAATAACGGCGGCCGTCTCTGCGGCTGCGGATGCCGCGGATGTCTCGAGGCATATTGTTCCGCCACGGCCCTCATCGCCATAACAAGAGAAACAATGTGCCGCCGTCCCGACAGTTTGCTTCACGCGATATCGTCGGAAAGCGGAGTGGACGGGAAAACCGCGTTTGACGCTGCCCGGCTCGGCGACGCCGCGGCTATTGAAATCATTGAAGAGTATATTGACAATCTCGCGGCGGGGGTGGCTTCCGTCATCCAGATGTTCCAGCCGGAGATAGTATGCATAGGCGGAGGCATTTCAAAGGAAGGGGAAGGTCTTGTCGCTCCGCTCCGCGAAAAAGTGTATTCGATGGTTTATCAGGACGTATCCATCGAAAAAACGAAAATAGTCGCGGCTCAGCTCGGCAACGACGCCGGGATCATCGGCGCCGCTTCCATTTCCTGCTGACGAAAGGATTTACTTATGAAGATAGTTAACGCGAAAATATACGACAGATCGCTGAAAATATTCCGTGACGGAGAACTCTGCTTTGAGGACGGAAGGATAGTGGACGGCCCGTCGGATGGAGAGACGGTAGATTTCGGCGGTGATTACGTCATTCCCGGTCTTATCGACACACACACTCACGGGAGAAACGGTTTTGATTTTATCTCGGCGTCGTTCGACGAGCTTCGCTTCCTGAGAAAAAAATACGCCGAAAAGGGCGTCACTACGGTCGTTCCGGCGCTCGCTTCCGATACGCTTGAGAATATGGTCTCGGCGGTCGGAAGGATAAGGGAGGCCGGCTACCGCGCCGTGCACATTGAAGGAAGGTATATGAACCCGAAGCGCAAGGGCGCGCACCTCGAATCGCTTCTCAAGCCCCTTGATCCCTCGGAAATACCTCTTTTCAGAGAAGCGGCGGGTGACATGCACGTTCACGTTTCGGCGGCTTATGAGCTCGACCGGGACGGGAGCTTTCTCCGTGCCGTTCTTGATAACGGCATGACTGCGTCGATCGCGCATACCGACGCTTCGTTTGACGAGGCGATGGACGCCGTGAGGCGCGGAGTGAGCTCCTTCACTCATCTTTTCAACGCGATGCCGCAGATACATCACAGAGCGGGAGGCGTCATCATGGCCGGAATCCTGAGCGGGGCGTACGTCGAGCTTATCTGCGACGGTTTTCATCTCGCTCCCGAAACGGTTCGTCTTGTCAGCCGCGCAAAGCCGCTCAGCCAGATAGTGCTGATCACCGACTCCATGGAAGGCGCCGGATGCCCCGATGGGGTTTACAGCATAGCGGGGAAACCCGTCACGGTAAAGGACGGGAAAGCGTATACCGAGGAAGGAACGATTTCGGGAAGCACGCTCGATCTCTTTACGGGGCTCATCAATTTCACGAGATTCAGCGGCCTTTCGCTTGAAAAGACCGTCGAATGCGCGTCCTTCAATCCGGCGTCGCTCCATTGTCTCGGCGACGTCGGCCGCATCGAGCCGGGATGCCGCGCCGATTTTCTGAGGCTCTCGGCAGATTACGGACTTAAAGAAGTTTACGTGGGGGGCGAGATAGTAAAATGAAAGTAATCGTTTGTAAAGATTACGCCGAAATGAGCCGTAAAGCGGCGGATATCATATCGGCTCAGCTCATCCTTAAACCGGATTCGGTACTCGGGCTCGCGACGGGCTCGACGCCCGAGGGGCTTTACAGAGAGCTTATCTCCGACTGCGAAAAAGGCGTGATCTCGTTTGCCGAAGCAAAATCAGTCAACCTTGACGAATACATCGGTCTCGCGCCGGATCATCCGCAGAGCTACGCGTTTTTCATGAAAAGCCGCCTGTTCGATCACGTGGATATCAAACCCGAGAACACGTTCATTCCCGACGGTATGAACGTGGATCCCGATTCCGAGACAAAGCGCTACGACGCGCTTATCGAACGCCTTGGAGGGATCGACCTTCAGCTTCTCGGAATTGGCGTGAACGGGCATATAGGTTTCAACGAACCGTCCGATACGATATCGCTCGGTACCCGGCGCGTTGCGCTCACGGAGAGCACGATCAAGGCAAACTCGAGGTTCTTCGACTCAGAGGACGAGGTGCCGAAATATGCCTATTCGATGGGCTGCGGGGCAATCCTCTCGGCAAAACGCATCCTGCTCCTCGCGAGCGGTAAAAACAAGGCGAAGGCGATAAGAGACACCGTGCTGGGCGAAGTCAGCCCGCGTGTTCCCGCGTCGCTCCTCCGGCTCGTTCCTGAAAAGGTCACCGTCATCTGCGACGTGGACGCTGCCTCGGAATTATAACCCGACAAATCTGAAAATCCGCTCTTTTGGGGCGGATTTTGTTTGCGTTGCCATGCGTTTCTCAGCTCACGGCGAGAGGGTCCGGTCACGGAGAAATAATTATAAAAAAACAGAGAAGCGCTTCGTGCTTCTCTGCTTTTTTATGGTGCAGCGAGTGCATTTATATCCGAACCCAAGCCTGATTCCTCAAGCTCGGCGAAAGTTATTGTTTTTGTGCCGTCTTTGAAATTAAAGACGAGAGTGATCCTGTCATCGTAAAGGTATATCGCGTTGACAAAACTGTCGATCAGTCGGCGACGGTGAACGAGCTTCGTGGTGTCGTACTTGCGCATCCGCTCGAACCAGAACAGGAATTGATCTCGTGTGAATTCCGGCGGTTGGAGCAGTTCTTCCCGTGCGATTTGCGCCGAAAGCTCTTTCTTAGCTCTTTCCAGCCCTTCAAGCCGTTCCTTCGTCGATTCCGTGATGATCCCTTGCTGGATCGCGTCCACAAAGTTCCGTATGCCTTTTTCCGTTTCAGCCAGCTGCCGTTTCAGCATGGGAAGCACCGTGTTTTCCTTACGTTGACGCTCCATACCCATATCGGCAAGTTTTTCGATCATTTCATCGTCGAACAGGATCTTTTTGATCTGGTCGATGACGAGATTTTCGATCCATTCTTTCTGCACGGATTTCTTATCGCAGCCTTTATGGTTTTTCACGCTGACGCATTTGTAATACCGATGAACGATGCCCGTGTGACTGGTACCGGATTCTCCCGCCATATAGCAGTTGCATTTACCGCAAAACAGTTTGGTCGTCAGCAGATACTCGTCCTCTGCTTTGAATTTGGCAGGGGCTTTCTTTGTTTTCGCCAAGCGTTCCTGCACCCGTTCAAACAGATCTTCCGGGATGATCGCCGGGATTCCGTGCGGATGAACGATATCGCGGTATTGATACTCGCCGATGTACTTGCGATTATGAAGCATTCTTGTCACGCTGTTGATACTGATTTTGCCGCCGCGCTTGGTGCGAATGCAGGCAAGATTCAGCATATCAGTCACTTCGCGCATCGACTTTCCGTTTGAATAGTCGGTAAACGCTTGCAACACCAGCGGCGCCGCAACCGGATCGATCTGAAAGTGCTGTTCTTTATCAACAACATATCCGATAGGGAGCGTGCCACCGTTATACATACATTTCAGTGCGTTCTCCGTCTGTCCGCGCATGACCTTTTCCGAAAGATCGGCTGAATAGTATTCCGCCATTCCTTCAAGCATTGATTCAAGCAAAATCCCTTCCGGGCCGGTCGAGATCACTTCGGTTGCTGATACAACACGAACGCCGTTGTTTTTCAGGATCCGTTTGTAGTGCGCCGAATCAAACTTGTTTCGGGCGAACCGGTCAAGCTTCCACACAAGCATGACTTCAAACTTCTTCCTTCCGCTTTCCTTGATAAGCCGCTGGAAATCGGGTCGGTTATCCGTTTTTGCTGACAACGCACGGTCAATGTAGATCTCGATGATTTCAATGTCATTCTTTTCGGCGAACGCCTTGCATTCACGAATCTGACCTTCGATCGACTCTTCACGCTGATTGTCACTGGAATACCTTGCGTAGATCACGCCTTTCATTTTCTT
>JAFTDQ010000013.1 GCA_017454075.1 Clostridia bacterium | reverse complement strand
GTTTTTCATTGCTCGGAGTCAACGCTGCTCTCGGGGCGATCGGAAAGAAGGACTTCGGAAAAAGAAAAGAAGACGACGACGATATCGACTGGTAAACAAGTAATTAAAAATTTAATGTCATATAAGGAGAAGATAGATATGATGAAACAAACCATCTCCGCCATCAGGAACGGCAAATACGACAAGTCGATCTCCGGAGTCTGCAGCGGGTCTGCCGCCGTGGAGAAGGAAAAAGAACGACTCATCTCGCTTGAAAAGGATTTCATCGAGTGCTACGGCGAACCGTGCGGCAAAGTCCGTCTGTTTTCCGCGCCCGGCAGGACCGAAGTCGGAGGAAACCATACCGACCACAATCACGGCAAGGTCCTCGCCGCGTCGGTGGATCTTGACGTTGTCGCTCTTGTCTGCGAGAGAGACGACGGCATAGTCCGCGTAACGTCGCGCGGCTTCGGCAAAACAGACCGCATCGACCTGAAAGAGCGCGGAGTGAAACCTGAGGAGAAGGGGCATTCCTGCGCGCAAATAAGAGGCGTCATAGAGCGACTTGCCGATCTCGGATATGCGGTCGGCGGATTTGACGCCGTTACGGTCTCGAGCGTCATGCCGGGCTCCGGCCTTTCTTCTTCAGCTGCGTTTGAAGTGCTTATCGGCACGATCGTCAGCTATATGTTTAACGGCGGCAGGATCTCTCCGGTCGAGATAGCGAAAGCTGCCCAGTATTCCGAAAATCATTATTTCGACAAGCCCTGCGGGCTTATGGACCAGATGGCTTGTTCCGTCGGCGGTTTTGTCAAGATAGATTTCAAAGATACCGATGAACCGGTCATCACTCCGGTCGAGTTTTATTTTTCCTCCTGCGGACATAAACTCGTAATAACCGATTCACGCGGTAGCCATTCCGGGCTTACTGATGATTACGCGGCGATACGATCGGAAATGGAGGGCGTGGCAGCCTTATTCGGCAAATCCTGCCTCCGTGAGATAGAAGAAAACGATTTTCTGAAAGAGCTTCCGACTCTTCACGGCAAATGCTCCGAAAGAGCTCTTCTCAGGGCTATGCATTTCTACGCCGAGAACAGACGCGTCGACGCTCAGGCAGAGTCGCTCGAAAAAGGCGATTTCGAAAACTTCAAAAAGCTTATTGTCGAGAGCGGATTCTCATCTTACATGTACAACCAAAACGTCTTTTCCCCGTCAAAAGCCAGCGAACAGCCCGTGGCTCTCGCGCTCGCTCTCAGCGAAATGATCCTTAAGGGCCGCGGCGCGTGGCGCGTTCACGGCGGCGGTTTTGCCGGAACCATTCAGGCGTTCGTTCCGGATGATCTGCTTGACGCTTACATCGACTGCCTTGAATCCGTATTCGGGAAAGGCGCGTGCTACGTGCTCTCGATCCGTCCTTTCGGCGGCACGGAGTTCGTTGAAGAATAAGAGTATAATAACGACCGGCAATTATACCGAAAGGAGAAAAATATGATATCATATATCCCCGAGAAAAAGGTATTCAAGCTTGATAC
>JAFTDQ010000139.1 GCA_017454075.1 Clostridia bacterium | reverse complement strand
GGGGTATCCCCCTTCTTTAAAATCCGCGTCGGCGCTCAGGTCGCTCCCCAGCGTTGCCCTATCCTCCGCCGCGGCAAAAGCACTCAAATTATACCACGCATTCCCAATTTTGAAAAGGAGAACCGTATAATTGAATTCTCTGGCTGGGGGACTATTTAATTATACCAGAAAAGAAAATTAAAAAACTTTCAATGATTATGGCTGTCGTTATGATCGCGGCGGCGATCTTCGCAGTCTCTGCATCCGCTGCTGCGGGTCCGAAAACGCTTCAGCCCGCTGAAGGCGAACGTACGCTCCAGATGATCGGCAAGGCCAACGCGTTTGCACAGAAGCTCAGGATCACCGACAAGGGCGACGGCACGTACAGCATCGTCACCGGTCATGAGGGCTGGTATGAAAGCTGGACAAATGACGCTCAGGAAATGCAGTGGACAAACCAGGATCTCGACGGCTCCGCCGAATGGAACTATTACGTTCCCCGCGCTTATTATGAGGCAGGTCTTGTAAAGCCGGCGACGGAACTCGTATGGGCTTTCTATGAGAAAGATGAAGAGGGTATCGCCGAATCCGGCGCGATCGATTTCAGCGACCTGAACGATTTTGAGATCTACTATTCCGATGACGCGGTCACGTGGAAAAAGGCAGAGATCCAGATCTACAGATACGATCCCAAGGCGGTCAAGGCGAACGGCGAAAACGAATTCGATCCGAGCTGCGGCGCGACCCTTGGTGTTCGTTTCGTTTTCAAAGAGGCGATAAGCGCGAAATATTTTGTTGCTTACGATCCGAGTCCCAAGTATATGAACATCAAGCACTGGACGACGTGGTTCGCGGCGGCATACACCGCTGACGGCAGCACGGCATGGTCTGAGGACGGGTCTGCGGGACAAGATTCACCGGAGCCTGCGACCGACACCGCCGACTATACAGCCGCGTTTGCCGTGGTTCTCGCAGTCTCTGCGCTCGGAGCCGCGCTCATCTGCAAAAAGAACAGAAAGTAATTAAAGTAAAATAGCGTATTGAAGATGTGCGAACTCCATAATCTGGGATTCGCACATCTTCAGAAAGAGGACATATTATGGGATTTTTGCCGCTCGCGGGGAGAGAAGTCTGCGTTATGCCGACCTCTCCCGAGAATACGCGCAATTCCGAGGGCTGTTTTTTCAGACTCAACGACGGCTCCATCGTATATATGTGGTCATATTATTATAACCACGGGAGCGATTTCGGCGAAGACCTTGACGTCGCGGATTTTGCCTGGGTACGTTCTTTTGACGAAGGAAAAACCTGGAGCGATATAAAGATCGTTTACGGCGACGGAAAAGAAAACCTTATGGATCCGACTCTCATGAGGATGCAGAACGGCGACCTCGGACTTTTTTACGTGCTTCACTATAAATGCGGGGCGTCGGAGGAGAGGCGAAACAGCAACATATACCACAAAGGAATGGTGTACCTCTCCCGTTCGAAGGACGAGGGAACCACGTGGTCCGAGCCGCTTCTGATAACTCCAGAGGACGAGGGCTTCTGCTTCACAAACCAGCACGGGATCAGACTGAAAAGCGGGCGGATCCTCCTTCCGATGGCTTATCACAGATTCGATCCCGAATGCTATTACGGACTGTCTCTTTACGGAGTGATCGCGTTCTTCATCTCGGATGACGACGGATACACGTGGTACGAAGCTCCGAAGCGCGTTTACGGCTGGCCGGAGGAAATTTCGGTCTCGGGACTTCAGGAACCTTTTCCTTATCAGACGGAGGAGGGAAGAATCAGGGTGTTCTGCCGTACGGACCTCGGCACTTTCTACGAAACGTATTCCGACGACGACGGGATAACGTGGTCTCAGGCCGCGCCGAACAAACATTTCACGTCTCCCTGCGCGCCGATCGCCATTGCCCGGAGCGGCAAGTACACCGTCGCGTGTTTCAACCCGATACCGGCATACCTGACCCGCGAGACCGGCGCCCCCTATACGGGAGGAGATCAGCGCAATCCGATGATTCTCGACATCAGCGAGGACGACGGAAAGACGTTTATCAGGCAGAAGATGCTCGACCCGCGCGTGGGGGTTCAGTATCCGGCGATATTCGACGGCGGGGACTACATCCTCATCGGCTACGAGGTGATTCTCGAGGGAGTCATCGCGAGAGTAAGACACAGCGAGCTCGGATGAAAATCCGCTCCGGAATCAGAATAGTTAAATACAATGGGACAAATCAAAATGGATAAAAGCAAATTTCACGGAATACTGGTACCTGTCATCTCACCTCTCGGACCGGAGGGCGGGGTTGACCTCGACGCAATGGAAAAGGTCATCCGCTACGTTTTCTCAAAGGGAGTTGACGGGCTCTACGTCTGCGGCGCGACGGGCGACGGAAGTTATCTCAGAATCTCAGACCGGAAAAAAGTCGCGGAACACGCGGCGAAGCTCTGCAAAGAATACGGAAAGCTCTGTATTATCAACGCCGGAGTAAAAAGCACGGAGGAGTCCGTCGAGCTGGTGAAGCACGCGGTATCGGCGGGAGCCGACGCGGTCTCCGCCATGCCTGTCGACAGATCGAACAGCATTCAGCGGATGAATTATTATAAAGCGCTCGCGGCTGCTGCCGGAGATACGCCTTTCCTGATCTATTACATACCCGCCTTCACGCTTCACATTCCGGCAGACGAGCTTCTCGAGCTCCTCAGCATAAAGAACGTTATAGGGCTCAAGTTCTCGGACGCCAATTTCTTCTACATTAGGAGACTCCTCATCCACAAGCCGGATCTCGTCATATTCAACGGCGAGGACGAACTGCTCACTTACGGCCTGCTTGCCGGCGCAACGGGCGGGATCGGAATGAATTACAACGTATTCCCCGAGCTGTTCGTGCTTATTTACAAATGCGTTCGGAACGGTGATATCAGGCACGCGACAATCCTTCAGAACGCGCTTGCCGAGTTCCTCGATCCCGTGTTCAGATACGGTCTTTACGAGTCGGTGGAGCATACCGTCAAGCTGCGCTTCGGAATCGAACGCTGCTTCCGTGAGCCGAACGCAGTTCACGTGATGACCGACGCGGAAAAGGCCGAGGTCGCGGCCAAAATGGAATATCTCGACGGGGTCATCGCCGGGGTCGCGGCCGAGCTCGGAGAAAAATAAACCGTTTACAAAGACACCGGAACAACCGGAACAAGGAGAACAACATGAGTTTCAAGAAATCATTTTCGCTGCTCATCGCAATCCTGCTCACCGTTACCGCCCTCATGGCGTGCACGAACAACCCGGCGGGACCGATTGCCGACACGACCGGCAAGGCGTCGGCCGACACATCGGGCGGCGCAGAGACGCAGAAGCCGCCGGAGACCGGCTACGGTAACATTCCCGCCGGAAAGCGCTTTGACGGCAAGGAATTCAAGATCGCGACGTATATCGGCGGCAATATCGACATTTACTGGGCCAGCTTTTTCGACGTCGACGAACCGGACGAGAGCGACCGCCTTCAGGCGGCGGCTCACAGACGCAACGGTGAAATTGAAGAAAAGCTCGGGTGTACGATCACCTGCGACGAGCTCTGGCAGTGGTTGGGAAACAAGGAAGGCAAGTCATATTTCATGCAGCTCGCGGCCGACGGAGACACGATTTACGACCTGTATTTCCTTGAATCTTATATCGCCGTATCGGATTTCATAATCGATGATCTCCTTTATGACGCGGCGACGCTCCCGTATATCGACTGGGACGCCGATTATTACCATCATACGTTCAACGAAACGTACCGTCTGAGAGATAAACAGTTCATTTTCTGCTCGGATATGACCTATCCGTGTCAGAACGCGCAGAGAATGTACGTCAATCTTGACATACTGAACGACCTCAACTACGATACCAACTACGTTTACGATCTTGTAAACAACGGGACCTGGACGGTTGAGAGCATGTTCAGGATGATGGAAGGCCAGTACGAGGACGTCAACAAGGACGGCGTAATGGACGCAAACGACTATTACGGCTACGCGGGGACGCCCGGGTCCGGCCTCGGGATCTTCACCGGCGCGGGTCTTAAGGGCTCGTATATAACCGACTCCGGCTGGGAGTTCGACTATGCGACCGACAAGGCGGTCAGGGTTTTCGACACAATCGAGCGCTTCGTGAAAATGCCCGAGCTCTATAACACCGAATGGGATCAGACGATATTCCAGGACGGGCGCGCTCTCTTCCGTTCATCAGGGAGCGAGCTCAGAGAGATACACAACTGGGGGGTCGATATAAACATCGGTGTCGTCCCTCAGCCGAAATACGACGATCAGCAGGACAGATATTATTCTTTCGCGTCGGGAGGCATGCTCTACGTTCCCGCGGACATTGACGATCCCGATTTTGTCGGCGCCATGATCGAGGCGATGTCGTACGGGTCTCAGAAATACCTCGTACCCGCGTTCTATGAGAATTTTGTCCAGTACAGGGTGCTCCAGGACGATCAGTCGAGAGAGAACTGGAGAAAGATGCTGAGCGACTGGTCAATGTTCGAGTTTGCATATCTGATCGCTCCGAACGAGGATATCCGTTATTACGGGCCGGTCCTCAATTCCATCTACAAGCTGGTAAACGACGGCTCCAACACCTACGCGTCGAGCTGGGCAGAGATCGAGGACGTGATGAAGCTCGTCTGCAACCAGTTCTACAAAAAGTTCATGGCTAAGGCCTGAACAGAAAAAACAGATGGCAAAAACAACTGAAAAACGTCACGGGGCGGCGGGTCTCGCCGTCCTGTGCGCTCTTATAATGACCGTCGCGCTTATATGCGCGTGCGGCCACAACGGGGAGAACGGCCCGGCGTCGGATACCGCCACGGGCACGGCGGCGGATGGAACCGTCACGACTGCCGTTACGGAGACCCCCGCCGCGCTCAGCGGATGGTTCGACTACGGCTCGGCGCTCTACCAGCGCGACAAGTTCGAGCAGGGGACGAAGCAGTCTATCGAGATTCAGATGGCAAAGAACGAGGCCGAGGGCTTTCAGTACCTCCTGACATCGGACAAAGACGTCGACGGCCTCCGCTGTGACGTCACGCCGCTCAGCGACGGGGACGGGCATACGCTTTCCGGCACCGTCAACGTCGTGTGGTATCTCTGGATAAACAAATCCGACGCCATCCGCGACTCCTTCGTGTGGCAGCCGGCGGCGATGCTCCCGATGGACGACGAATATCAGGGCGGCAGCTTTGACGTCGCCGCGAACACCTGCCGCACTCTCTACGTAAACTACAAGACCGACGCCGACACGGTCCCCGGCACCTACACGGGCAAACTGACGGTCAGCAAAGACGGCAGGGAACTCCTTTCGGGCGACGTTTCGGTCAGAGTGCGCGACGTATATTATGACGACAAGACCGAGTGCCTGACGATGATCGGGCTGGGATACGACAAGCAGAACGGCGATCCCAACTATCCGGCGGGCCCCGAGAGCGCGCCGGCGCTGGGATTTCAGCACGACGACGGCAACGTCAACATGGACCTTCTGCTCGAATACGCCTGGTTCCTGCTCGACAACAGGTTCTGCACGACCTGGCTTCCCTTTGAGAACGACCTTCTGAGCGAGAATTTCGACGAGGTCAAGAGGTTCATCAACAGCCCGAGGTTTACCGGCTCCAACATCTCGTCCTTCATATACGAGGAGTCGGCGAACAGGCGCGCGACCCTCCTTGACAAATCATACCGCATAGCCGAGGAGAACGGCTGGCTCGACAAGCTCTATTTCGCGAGGTTCGACGAGCCGCACAACGAGGAGCAGTTTCAGTATATCGTTGAGAACGCGAAGTACGTCAAAAATTATTTCGACACGACGAACTTCCTCGACGCATTCAACACCAATATCTCGGCGGACGGGAAGAACATCGTCGAGCGTATGTCCGAATATTCGACGGCGTACTGCCCGCTCATCAATATGTTCACCGGCGAGCTGAAGGAGTCGCTCCTCAGGCTCAAGAGAGAACGCGGCGACACACTCTTCTGGTACACCTGCGGCAGCGGCAGATCCGACGGGTTCTATTCCTTCAACTGCCTGCCCTGCACGCCGGGGACCGACAAGCGGCTCATGTTCTGGTCACAGTATCAGGAGGACGTCGACGGCTTCCTCTACTGGTCGGCTACGACCTGGAACTTCTGCGAGAACATATGGGCGGAGGATTACCTCGATACGGATTTCAAATTCCCCAAGTCGGACAGCATGGCGACGGACGACGGAGTGCTGATATACTGGCATCCCGTGACGAAAAAGCCGGTCACGACCCTCGGCTTTGAGGCGATGCGCGACGGCGTGGAGGACTTCCAGCTCTTCAAGACCGCCGAGGCCGCGCTCGGAAGGGAAAAGATCCTTGAGATAATCGGCGGGATCGTGACCGACGTCGGCCACTACGCCTCATATGAAAGCGGCAGCACCGAGCTTCTCAACGAGCTGAGAAATCAGATTTTTGATCTTATGGATCCGTAATAAAAAAATACACCGGCTGAGTCGTGATTGAATCGCCCCCTGTCAAGTAGACAGTGAAAAAAACAAAATAGTTTTGAGTGGAAATTCCACCCTGCTGCGCAGCAGGGTGGAATTTTTCACGCGGCTGCGCGACAGACGAAAGGGCTGAGCCGACAGCTCCCGACCGGGTTCCCGGAAACGAACGCAGTGAGTTTTCGGGGTTTCGGTCACTCGAGGGGAGCCGAGGTTCTTGCCTTCCCCCGCTGTGGGGAAGGCGTGAACCCCAAAGCTCACTCCGTTCGCTTTGAGGACCCCGCCGCGGTGTCAGCCGCAAGGCTGACGGATG
>JAFTDQ010000012.1 GCA_017454075.1 Clostridia bacterium | reverse complement strand
GGCTGCGGGATGAGTAAGGTTGAGTAAGGCAGAGATTGCGTCCGTTGCACTCCGGTTGCACACCTCGAAAAAAAGATGCCCGTAAAATAAGGGGTTTTCGGGCTTTGAGTCCACCCACTCAGATAAAAAAGGCAGGTTTTCGGGCCTGCCCTTTTTTTATCTCAAAATGCTCTAAACCCTTGTGTATCAAGGGATTCCGGGCTTTTTATGAGTTAACTTGGAAAAGCTTGAAATCGTTAAAAATTTGGCCCGTTGCACGCCGGTTGCACTTCGGTTGCACCGCGGTTGCACTCCCGTTGCACCCTTATTTTACTGCATATAACGCATAGCCTGCATGATCGTAAGCTATGCCGTCTTCTTTTTTAGGAATTAATATCCCTTATCTGCACCTTCCAAGGGAGACGCGGTATTTTAATTGTGCGAAGTGTACAGTTTTTTTCGTAAAAAACAGTGCTTTTTACAGAAAAAGAGTTCCATTATGGAACACCAGATTGATATTTTTTCCGATATTTGTAAAATTAAATAATAATATTATTAAGTTAAATTATTTTATAGACGGTCAGAAAGAACGGCGTTTGCGCCCGTCTGCCGGGGCGGCAGAAGACCGACGCGCAAAAAAAGCCGGGGATATTATTGCCAGAATCGAAAGTGAATCGAATAAAGATGCAGTACGGAGAAAAAGCGAGGTGATGCCCTTGGATACGGAAAGATTGCTGACGGAACTGTTTGACTTTCAGCGATTCGAGCGCGATCCCGCGCTCGGGAGAGTGATCGACGAGGTCGCGGAGCGGCTCGCCGGATCTGAGCTCTCCGAGGACGAGCTGGATACGGTTTCGGCGGCGGGCGATCCGTATTCCGGGATGCGTCGCCCCGGGAAACGGGACGGTCCGGAATGACCGGAGCAGAGATTTACTCCGCATATCGGGATAAGGTCCTCGCCTACCTGACAGGGCGTACAAACAGCCGGGAGGAGGCGGAGGATCTGTGCGCGGACGTTTTTGCCGAAGTTCTGCGCTGCCTGCCTAATTACGATCCGAAAAAAGCGTCGCTCTCCACCTGGATCTATCAAATCACACGATTCACTTTTATCGACTACCTGCGAAAAAAACGTCCGAACGAACCGCTCGACGAGGAACTCGCTGCAGCGGGAGATATCTCGGAAGAGTACATAAAAAAAGAGACGCTTGAGCGTCTTGCCTCCGCGCTGCTGACGCTGAAACGGGAAGAGCGGGATATCATCGTCCTGCGTTATTACAAGGGGTTGTCCCTGGTACAGATCTCCCGGCGGACCGGGATCAGCTACGGCATGGTGAAGGTCAAGCACAAAAACGCTCTTCGCGCTCTGCGCGACCGGCTCGGGACCGACGAAAAACTTCGCCTCTGAAAGGGCGTCCGCGATCCCGATCGCACAAACGGAACTAAAAAAATAAAAAACATATAAAAGGAGATTACACCATGAAAGGCAAGAAGAACAACGAAAACGAGAAGAAAGCGCTCTTGAACGGCGAACTCGCCAACGCGGCGAAGGAGCTTGAAGACGATGATCTCGAACAGGTCGCGGGCGGCGTGAGCAATCCGTTTGAACGCCCCCGTATGGGATATCAGTCCATAGACGGCGACCTCAGAAACAACGGCTGAGAGAATCTCGCGTTTAAAAAACTGTATTAGAGGTGTTTTTATGAAACGTATTCTGAAGAACACAACTGCGCTGCTTTTGACCTTACTCATGCTGTTTGAGTTCGGTGAGATAAGCATCGCAGGCGCCGCGGATGAGATCGACCGGGCGATCAACCCAGCTGAACATATAGAACTTAGCGTACCGGAACGCTTCCGGGACGGAGGAAACTGGTTCTTCATCGCTGAACCGTCCTACACGGTCAGTGAGAAGAGCACGGATAAGATTTACATACCCGTACAGCGTACGGGCGATTTTGCCGCGGAAGCGCAGATCACGCTTAAAGTCATTGACCTGAGCGCCCGCCGCGACGTGAACTATACCGCGGAGATTTACAAAGAAGAGGTGGAGCCCGAGACCGTCTTCGGCGGGCAGGCTATCGTCGATCTCATAGAGAACGCTGACGGCATAGAGGAAATCGCGTCGTCCGATGATCCGAACGATCTGGGCGAGCTGATCTATGATAGCGGCGGAGCCGATCTGGTGGACGGTGAAGGAAATACCGTCGCCACCGTCACCGCGAACCGTCTTGACGAGAACGGTAAGCCTATAGTCGAAGAGGATGAGGCTCCCGCCGAGGAAGCCGCTCCCGCCGAGGAAGCCGCTCCCGCCGAGGAAGCCGCTCCCGCCGAGAAACGCGCGGAGAGAGCCATGGGCGCGGTCGAAGAGAGCGAATGGACCGAAGGGAAAAAGTCCCCCACCCGGTCGCTGCGCGAGGCGAGAGACGCCTTCACCGGGACGACGTCCGACCGTCAGGAGCTCAACAGTTCCACCGACCTTTCCAATCTTGCCGACAACCTCATGAACGAGGAAGAATTCAACCAGGCGATGGCGGATACCGTGGCTGAGGACTACCCCGGCAAGGAATATCGCCTGACCTTCGCCCCCGGCGAGGAGGCGAAGTTCCTGACAGTCACGCCGATGTATTCCGACGCCGCCGAGGGCGATATGCAGATCATCCTCATGCTCAAGGATCCCGGCGAGGGATATTCCATAGGCGAGGACGTCAACCCCGTTACTGTCAACATCACGGATGAGGACGTGCCTGAGCCCGTCTATATCGGCATGGCTTCCGAGACCGTCGTCGCCGAGAACGGAAAGGCGGTCATCACCGTCAACCGCTCCGGACGCGTCAACACCATCAAGGGCGTCGTCTTCTCTTCCTGGGACGGCACCGCCAAAGAGGGCGAAGAGTACAGCGGCATCGGCGCCAAGCTCTATTTCGGAATGGGCGTCAACACGCGTTCCGTGGAAATCCCGGTCTATCACGGGACCGAAGAAAAGGATTTCTACGTCTCAATCACCGCGCTTGACGACGAGCAGGTGACCGTCGCCACCACACACGTTATCATACCGGCGGCGGAGGTTAAGAACGAAGGCGAGCTGATGGACATCAAATCCCTGACCGACTCCAACGGCAACGTTCACCCCTTCTCCGACGCCATCAACGTCAAGTCCGGCTCCATCGACTGGGGCAACTTTAAATCCGATACCTCCTTCCATCTGTACACCAAGGTCAACGAAGAGCATGGCGCCGCTTATTTTTTTGATAACATCACCAGTTACGGCTGCGCCTACGACGGCATGTACGTCCACTTCAACTCAAAGGTGAGATGGTGCTGGGCGGACTTCCGTCTGGTGAAATGGAACAACGGCAACCCGACCCGCATGCACGTCAACAATTTTGACGACGATGAAGGCGATAATACCGAATACTGGCTCTACGCCGCCTGGGACAGCGTGCAAACGCCCGACAAGATCACCGTCGAAGCGGC
>JAFTDQ010000138.1 GCA_017454075.1 Clostridia bacterium | reverse complement strand
GCAATACAAAGACGCTTTTATTCGGCGACCGCTTCCCTTTCCGTTATCTTACCGACGACTACGGGCTCGACTATTACGCGGCTTTCGTCGGCTGTTCCGCCGAGAGCGAGGCGAGCTTTGAAACCATTATGTTCCTTGCCAACAAGGTCGATGAACTCGGTTTGAAGGCGATCATACAGATCGAGAGCGCGGACGGCAGGATAGCCGGGACGATAAAAGACACCACGAACACGAAGGATCAGACGATCCTGACGCTTGATTCCATGCAGTCGACAACGGCTGCGGACGTGAAAAACGGCGCTTCTTACCTTTCGATCATGGAAAAGAATCTGGCGGTTCTCAAAGACGCGCTGAAGTAAGGAGGACGGTTCGAAAATGGCACTGCTCACCTGTCAGGATCTTTTGCTCGGATACGACGGGCGGAAGATCGTTTCCGGATTGAATTTTCAGGTCTCGTCCGGCGATTATCTTTGCATCGTCGGAGAGAACGGGTCCGGTAAAAGCACGCTTATGAAAACAATACTCGGCTTGCAGGTCCCGATCGGCGGCAAAGTCCTGACGGGCGACGGCTTGAAACCGAACGAGATCGGGTATCTTCCTCAGCAGACCGTTGTACAGAAGGATTTTCCGGCGTCCGTTTGGGAGATAGTTCTGTCCGGCTGCGGCAACAGAACGGGGCTTCGCCCTTTCTATAATAAAGCCGAAAAGCAAACGGCAAGAGAGAACATCGAAAAAATGGGGCTGACGGCGCTTACAAAGCGCTGCTACCGCGAGCTTTCCGGCGGTCAGCAGCAGCGCGTACTGCTTGCCCGCGCTCTTTGCGCCACCCGAAAGATGCTCCTGCTTGACGAGCCGGTCTCGGGGCTCGACCCTAAGGTCACCTCCGAAATGTATGAACTGATCGAATCGCTGAACAAAACAGACGGCATAACCGTAATTATGATCTCGCACGATATCGAAGCCGCAGTCAAATACGCCGATCACATCCTGCATATCGGGCACGAGGTTTTCTTCGGCACAAAAGAGGAGTATCTGAAAAGCGCCTTTGCTCAGGCTTTTCTGAAAGGCGGTGAGGCAAATGGCTGAGCTGCTTGAAAAGCTTTCTCTGTACCTTCAATATCCCTTTGTGCGCTATGCGCTCATCGTCGGCGTGCTGATCGCGCTCTGCTCGTCTCTTTTCGGCGTGACGCTCGTCCTGAAACGGTTTTCCTTCATCGGAGACGGTCTTTCGCACGTCGCTTTCGGAGCCATGGCGATCGCGGCGGTCGTCGGTCTTACAAACGAAATGCCGCTTGTGCTCGCCATCACGATCGTCAGCGCGATTTTGCTTCTGCGGACCGGGCAGAACGCAAAGATCAGGGGCGACGCCGCCGTCGCAATGATCTCGGTCGGCGCTCTGGCGATCGGGTATCTTCTGATGAATCTTTTCTCAAAATCGAGCAATCTGTCGGGCGACGTATGTTCCACTCTGTTCGGCTCCACTTCCATTCTGACTCTGACGAAAACGGAAGTGTGGATCTGCGCGGTGCTGTCCGTTATCGTCGTCGCCGTCTTCATATTCTTCTACAACAAGATCTTTTCGGTGACGTTCGACGAAAGCTTTGCCCGCGCGACCGGGACGAGAGCGGGGCTGTACAATCTGCTTATCGCCGTTGTGATCGCCGTTATCATCGTGCTTGCGATGAACCTTGTCGGTTCGCTTCTGATATCGGCGCTGGTCATCTTCCCGGCGCTGTCTGCGATGCGGGTATTCAAAAACTTCAAGGCGGTCACGATATGCTCCGCCGTATTCTCGGTAAGCTGCGCCCTGCTCGGTATCCTCATCTCGATACTCGCCGGCACGCCGGTCGGCTCGACGATCGTTGCGGCGGATATCGCCGGTTTCTTCATATTTTCTGTAATAGGTTCCGTAAAAGGTGGTGTAAAAAGATGAAAAAAACAATTTGTATTTTGCTCGCCGCGCTGATACTCTCGGCAGCGGTCGGATGCGGCTCCGCATCGGACAACAGACAATCTCAGGGCAACCCTGGAAAATCCGTCGAGGACGTTCTGAAAGACAGAATGAACGAAAGCAATCGGTCGCCCGCCGATTCGTTCAACCGGACCCCGGATAACGTCCCGAAGGCGGACGCCGGGCCGGTCGACGTCGATCTGACAAAGCTCAGCTCGACAATGGTTTACTCGGAGGTCTACAACATGATGTCCTCGCCCGATAACTATATGGGCAAGCGGGTCAGGATGAAAGGCTCTTTTGCTTACTCAGAGGGCGACGGCAGATACTATTTTGCCTGTATCATCGCCGACGCGACGGCGTGCTGCGCACAGGGGATCGAGTTCGTTCTGAAAGACGAACGGAGATTCCCGGACGAATATCCGTCAAAGGGAAAGGAAATCACAGTGTCGGGAGTTTTCGACACGTATATGGAGGAAACTTACCGGTACTGCCAGCTTATCGACGCGGTTATTGAATCCTGACAGCAAAAAGCTCTTTGCCCGCGGGCGGGAGCTTTTCTTTTATCCTCCGAGATGGGAAACGTCGCTGAAAAACTTGATTTTAATATGAGCGTATGTTATAATGACCCCGGATCATTAACGTTCCGAAGGAGAATGCGCACGGGCGGAAACTCGCACGCCGAAGCAAAGCCATGGGAATCATCACGAAAATTTACAAAAGGAATTTCCTGCGGAGGTTCGACAAGGACCCCGCGATACCGTATTACGACGCCGGGGACTTCCCGGGGCTGGACCGCCGCGACGGTTCGTTTGAAAACAAAGCCGGCGTGACGGTGAAGTATTTCGTTTACAGCCGCGAGGGTTACGACCCCGAACGGCTGATACTGTTCTGCCCGGGCATTGGACCCGGACACACCGCGTATCTTTCCGAGATCGAGACCCTCTGCCGCGCGGGTCTGAAAGTCCTCACCCTTGACTACACGGGATGCGGCGAGTCCGGCGGAGAAAAGCTGCCGTCTGTAAACGCTCCCGCGCGCGACGCGTCCGAGCTGCTCGATCTGCTCCGCCCGAAAGAGGAGATAATACCGGTCGGACACTCGCTCGGCGGCTATACGGCGCTCACCCTTGCGCACGTCCGTCCCGAAGTGGGCCGCGCCGTCGTGCTCTCCGGCTTCATCGGCATTTCCGACGAGATGATGGGATACCTGAAACTGCGGTTTCTTTCCGATATGGTGTCCGAATATGAGAAAAAGCTCGACCCGGAGCTCGGGAGCGCCGACAACCGGGAATATCTTTCAAAAACCTCCGACCGGATACTCTGGATTCATTCGAAGGACGATCCGACGGTAAATTACCGATACAACGCGGGGCAGGCCGAAAAACTGAACAATCCGAACGTCCGCGTGATAACCGTGCGTAACAAAAAGCACAACCCTCAGTACACGGAGGAGGCGGTCGCGACGATGAACGCCTGGCTCGGCGAATACGCCCGGCTCACCGCGAAAAAGAAACTCTCCTCGCCGGAGGACCGAAAAGCGTTTTTTGAATCGAGACCGATAAGCCGCATGACGGAGCAGGACCCGGCGGTTTACGACCTGATCCTCGGTTTTATCCGCGAACCGAAGGAAGGAACGGAAGCCGGCCGTTTCCCGGAAGATGAAAAATGACCGATTATATGGACCTCATGCGCTCACGGCACAGCGTGAGACGATATCTTGACAAACCGATACCCGCGGATCTGCGGGAAAAGCTCGACGCATACGCCGGCGAACTGAACCGGAAAAGCGGGCTGAGCATCCAGATAATATACGACGAGCCCGAATGCTTCGGAAGCGCAAGAGCGAAATACGGCAGCTTTGAGGGCTGCTCGAACTATATCTGTCTCGTCGGGAAAAGCAGGGAACGCGACCTTGACGAGCGATGCGGATACTACGGCGAGATGCTCGTTCTGAGGGCGCAGGAGCTCGGTCTCAACACCTGCTGGGTCGCCCTCACTCACGGAAAAACGAAGGCCGCTGTCGCGAAGGGTGAAAAAGAGGTCATCGTAGTCTCGCTCGGCTACGGCGCCGACGGCGGCAGACCGAGAAAAAGCAAATCCCCGGGGGACGTCTGCCGGGATGACGGAGAACTCCCGGTGTGGTATTCAAGGGGGATCGAGGCCGCCCTGCTCGCCCCTACCGCGATAAACCAGCAGAAATTCAGATTTTCCCGCGCCGGGAACAGGGTGTCGCTCGAGCCGGGAAAGCTCGGCCCGTGCCTTCTCATCGATCTCGGCATCGTGAGACTCCATTTCGAGCTCGGCGCCGGCCGCGAAAACTTCGTGTGGGAGAACAGAGCCGATCTCAGCTAACCGCCCGCAAAGCGCGCGTTTTCGCGGGAACGGAAGAGACCCGATAATTCAAAAAGAGGGCAGGCGCCCTCTTTTTTTCGTGTCCGCGACCGGGTTCGGCTCATCTCGTTATCAAAAACGCGAAGGCGCCGAGCACGGCGAGAAATATGAAGTTAACGGCGAAAAACAGCCCGAGATATTTTTTCGTCTGCCCGGGATAAAGGATCCTGAACTCGCTGAAGGTGATGAGACTCGCGAGCGAGGCGATGAGCGTACCGGTCCCGCCGATATTGACCCCGAGAAGGAGCTCCCTGTAATTATCCGTGAACCTGGAAAGAAGGATCGCCGTCGGCACGTTGCTTATCAGCTGACACGAACCGAGGGCGGGAAGCAGCACGCCGCGCGAAAGCATCGACGACATGAGTTCCTGAACCGCGGGGATCCGGGCGAGATTCCCGGTGAAAACGAAGAAAAACACAAAGGTCAAAAGGAGAGGGTAGTCGACGCTCCTGAGCGCGCTTCGGTCGGCGAAAACGAGCGCGGCGGTCACGGCGACGATACAAATCCGCCAGTCGATCACCCTGAAAATGCAGAGAACGGAGAGCGCGAACAGCGCGAGATAGAGCGCCGTCCTTTTTGCGTTAAGTTTCTCGGGGTATTCTCCCGTTATCTCTATCTTTTCGGGCTTCAGGATGAAACAGCAGACGGCGAGCAGGGCGATCGCGAGAAGGAACGGAGGGAGCATTATGAGGGTGAACTCCCCGGTCGGTATCCCGAACTTGGAGTAAAGATACAGATTCTGCGGATTTCCGAAGGGCGTGAGCATCCCGCCGAGATTCGCAGATATGTTCTGCAGAATAAAGATATACGCGCTGTGCTTTTCCTTTCCCGCGACCGAGAGGGCGTAGTACCCTATCGGCAGAAAGGTTATGAGCGCCATGTCGTTCGCTATTATCATCGACCCGATAAAGGTCATGACGACGAGCAGGAGGGCGAGGAACCTGAGATTCCCCGCCGCCTTCACGGTCTTTCTCGCTATTATCGAAAAAAACTTTATGTTTCTCAGCGCGCAGACGACGCCGAGGGTCATGAAGAGACAGGCGAGGGTCTTGAAATCGAAATATCCGAGATATCCGGCGTCCGGAGGCACGAAAAAGACGGTGACGACCATCGCCGCCGCCGCGATAAGCATGACAATATTGTTTTTCAGAAAATATTTCAGTTTACTCATGTTCCGTTCCCGCGGCTCCCTGCCGCGGCGCGGATATTTTACTACTTTTGCGCCGGATAATCAAGCGGGCGCGCCGCCGGTCGTTTTTTTTCGTCCCGTGTTTTGAGTCTGTGCAATGCCGCGCGCTTTCCCGATCCGCCGTTTCTCCAAAGAAAATCGCCGCGGGTTTCGCGGCGATTTTAACATTATTATCTGTCATCCGGCGCTTATCGGAGTACTCGTGCTGACAAATTTTTCCTGCAGGATCTCCACGTTGAAACAGATCCATTCGGGATGAATATCCACCTTCCTGGTAAGTACTCCGGATTCAAAATCTCCGAGAAGGTACGATTCGACCGAGCCCGGGTATGATTCGATCGTGTAATATCCCTCGGTAAGATAATGCGACATACTCTGTTTTTTTCAACAGTTTTTACCTATGCACGACTTTGGGAAATCTTTATAATTGACAAACAACATAGTATATGATATAATTCGCCGGGGGTGATTTCATTTGCTGACAGACCGTCTTTTGTGCCCGGACCACAGATTCCGGGACGTATATGAGATCGACCCCGAATGGCTCAGAGGCCTCGGAGTGAGGGCGGTCCTTCTCGATATCGACAACACGCTCGTCACGTACGACGACCCCGAGCCCACCGCGCCCGTCCTCGGCTGGCTCGGTAAACTCGGGGACGCCGGCATTTCCGTCGCCTTCATTTCGAACAACGAACGCGAAAGGGTCGAGCGGTTCAACTCAATGCTCGGCTTCGTCGCCGAATGGAAAGCGGGCAAGCCCCTTACCGGAAAAAGCCGCCGGGCAATGAACGCGCTCGGCGTTTCGCCGCGCGAAACCGCCGTGATAGGCGATCAGATCTTCACGGATATACGCCTCGGAAAAAAGCTCGGCGCCGGGGTCACGATTCTCGTCGAGCCGATAAAGGACAAAAAGACGCTGTTTTTCAGGTTCAAGCGCCTTCTCGAGGTCCCGATAAAACGCAGATATGAAAAGATCAGAGGGAAAAAACATGGAAAAGTTCAGTAAAACAGTCGTTCTGACGCTCGCCGCGGCGCTCCTCGCCGCTCTGCTGACGGTATTCCCGTCCGCCGCGAAGACTCCCGTCATTTCGCTTAATCCGCAGTCCGTAAGCTGGCCGGACAACGCGCCGGCCGCTGTATACTCCTGCAGATGCTCAAATGAAAACACCGAGTATGGGACGGAGTTTTCCAGAGAATGGTATTTTTTCTATAACGGGATGGACTTCCCCGCCGGATACGTGATCGAAGAGCCCTCGAAGTTCCCGTTCGGAGACTTTGACAAAGAGGGCTCCGGCTTTGTCGGCACGACGATAATGCTCGCCAACCCGGGAAAGGGGCTCGACGGGGTCGAGATATACTGCGTCGTAAAGTCCGACGAAACTCATTTCGCCGAGAGCACGCGCGCGACGATACTCGTCTCTGACCCGGCATACACTCCGGCGCCTCCCGAGTTCACCTCCGTCCCGAGCGAGATCTCAGCCACGGCGGGCAAGCCGTTCACCATCGAGTGCAGCTACCTGCAGAACGCGCAGGGCGCCCACACGCCGATATGGTATGAAACGCCGAACGGAAAGCTCGAGGAGATCAAAGCGATCCTCGACGCGCCGGCAAAAAACAGTATCACCCTGACCGAGAACAAGCCCGGCGACTATTACTACGTGCTCGGCGTCGAGGTCCAGACGGCTGACGGAATGAACGCCTCGATCTCTTATTCCTCGCCGATACACGTCATGGTAACCAAACAGGGCGAGGAACAGCCGGAGCAGGGCGCAGGGCTTGAGATCATCGATATGCCGAAGAAGACCTCGTATTTCCTCGGCGACGCCGTTTCGCTCAAAGGGCTCAGGGTACGCTATTATACCGATATGGGCTTTGCCGACGTCATCGACGGCAAGGGCATGGGGGTCAGCCCGACGACCCTCACGAAATACGGGAACAACAGGATCACGCTGATATACGAGGGGCAGACCGTCTCCTTCGACGTGTTCGTAGAGGGCGCGCCGGCGATCCCGCATATCGACTCGGTCACCTTCCCCGAAGGCGCCGTAAAGACCGGCACGCCGGTCACCCTTTCGGTGACCGCACATTCGACGGACGGGGGCTCGCTCACCTATCAGTGGTACAGTACGACGGTGAACGACATCTCGACGATCATGGCGATATTCCCCGACGAGACCGTCACCGACGTGACGGGACCGTTCCTCACCGTTCCACAGACGGAGGGCACCGTGTATTACGCCGTCGCCGTATGGAACAACCGCGCGTCGGGGCTTTCCCAGCCCGTTTACTCCGATCTTATCCCGGTTATTTACGAAAAAGATTCGCACGTTGCCGGGGATCAGAGCGGCTCGCAGCCCGGAACTGGCAAACAGCCGGACGGGACGAACGAAGCCCCGTCGACAAAATCCCCCGAAAACGGAAAAGACTCCGCGGAGCCGACCGTTCCGCTGAGAACAGTCATAATCGTCGGGCTAGGCGTGCTCGCGTCGATCCTCGTCATAGTAGTCGCCGCCGTGCTCATCGGCCGCGTCAACGCCAAAGAAAAGCTGAACGGCAGATAAAGCCGCTTCTTAAAACCGATCGGTCCCGCGCCCCGGATTTCCGGGGGCGGGATGAGATTTTTACCGGTAAACAGATTTGATATTCGGAAAACACATCAACAAATACTATATAAGGCATCTCCCCGTGCTTCTGCTCGGGGTCCTTTCGCTTATCGTCGTCGACGTTGCGCAGCTCAAGGTGCCGGAGTTCTACAGACTCATTATAAACGGCCTCAACGACGGGAGCAACGTGATGGACGGCGTCGCCGTCACTTTCGACATGGATTTCGTGCTTAGGGAGATATGCTTCCCGCTCATCGTCGTGATACTTCTGCTCGTTCTCGGAAGATTTCTCTGGAGGATATGCTTCTTCGGCTCGGCCATTTCGGTCGAGACCTCGATAAGGGACGAGATGTTCGACAGATGCAAGGACCTGTCGCAGCAGTATTATAACGTCAACAAGGTCGGAAATCTCATGTCGTTCTACACGAACGACCTCGAAACGATACAGGACTGCTTCGGGGGCGGGCTTCTCGTGCTCTGCGACGCGCTCTTCCTCGGCGGCTCGGCTTTTTTCAAGATGTTCCGCATGAATCCCGTAATGACGGGCTTCGCAATGATACCGATGGCGATACTCATCGTTCTGTCGATACTCGTCGGGAAAAAACTGACAAAAAAATGGGACGAGCGGCAGGCGGCGTTTTCCTCGCTCTCCGACTTTGCACAGGAGAGCTATTCCGGGATCGCCGTGATAAAAGCGTTCGTCAAGGAAGCCAAGGAGCTCTCGGCGTACAGCCGCCTGAACAAGAACAACGAAAAGGCAAACGTGGAGTACGTAAAGGCGTCCACGCTTTTCAACGTGATGGTGATGTTCTTCGCCGAGTCCGTCGTATGCGTCATCCTCGGATACGGTGGATATCTCGTATATACCGGGGCCTTCGACCCCGGCCGGCTCGTCGAGTTCATCGGTTATTTCACGACTATGATCTGGCCGATAATGGCCGTCTCTGAGCTCGTCGACATGACGTCACAGGGCCGCGCCTCGCTCCGCCGCGTGAGCGAGCTGCTCGACACGAAGCCCGACGTCGCCGACTCCCCCGACGTCGCTCCCTTCGGATCGGAGATCCGGGGCGAGATCGAATTCCGCGGGCTCACCTTCCGTTATCCCGGAGCTTCTCACGATTCGCTTCACGACGTCTCGGTAACGATAAAAGCGGGCGAGAACGTCGGGATCATCGGGCGCACGGGTTCGGGGAAAACGACCCTCACGGACCTTATCCTGAGGACTTATAACGTCCCTGACGGCACGCTCTTCATCGACGGCAGGGACGTCAACTCGGTCCCGATAAGGGAGGTGCGCGACGCCTGCGCTTACGTTCCTCAGGACAATTTCCTGTTCTCCGACACGATAAAGGGCAACATTGCCTTTTCAACCGACGGAGCGACGGATTCCGATGTGACCGACGCCGCCGTCGCCGCAGACATAGACGGCAACATCTCCGAATTCAACGATGGGTATGACACCGTCCTCGGCGAACGCGGCGTGACCGTCTCGGGCGGACAGAAGCAGCGCATCTCGATCGCCCGCGCGATACTCAAAAACGCAAAAATACTCATTCTCGACGATTCGGTTTCGGCCGTCGACACCGTGACCGAGCGGAAGATAATCGATAACCTCCGCGCGCGGCGCCGCGGATGCACGACGATACTGATCGCGCACCGCGTCTCGACCGTCGAGCAGATGGACAGGATCATTTTCACGGAGGGCGGGCGCGTCCTTATGTCGGGAACGCACGAAGAACTTCTTGAAAACTGTCCCGAATACCGCCGCACGGTAGAGCTCCAGCAGCTCGAGGAACAGGAAAAGGTGGCCGGCAATGCGTGATTTTTATCCTCTGATATTCGTCGGCGCGGTCGTTCTCGCCCTGTCCGTCGCCTTCATAATCGCATACGCGTCGGTAAAGAACACGAAAGAGGCGATGGGCTTTGACCGGAACGTGAGCGACGCCGTCATAATAAAACGGCTTCTCGGATGCGCGAAAAAGCACTCCGGGAACTTTGCCCTCGTTCTCATCATAATGCTCTTCTCCATCGCCTACGACATTATTTCCCCGTATATCATCGGCCGTATAGAAAAGCTCGTCACCGGAACGTTCCGGCTCGAGGAGCTCGAACTTCACGTCCTCGCGTACGCCTCAGTGCTCGTAGTATCGGTCGTCAGCATCTACGTCCAGGCGGTAATTCTTCAGAAAACCGGACAGAAGATCATTTCGGAGCTCAGAGAAGACGTTTTCCGAAGGATCGAGAGTCTCTCTCACGCCCAGCTGACGAAGATCCCGGTCGGGACACTCGTCACGAGAACGGTCTACGACACAAACTCGGTTTCCGTGATGTTCACGAACATTCTCGTAAACCTCGTCAAGAACGTTTTCATCCTCGTCGGCGTTTTTATCGCGATGATCGTGATCAATCCCGCGATGACGCTCGTCGTCATGTGCTTCGTGCCTTTCGTGGTACTCTTTACTGTCATATTCAGAAAGTTCTCCCGGATGGCGCACCGTAAGGTGAAGGACCGCACGACGGACGTCAACGTCTTCCTTTCGGAAAACCTCTCGGGGATAAAGATCACGCAGATTTTCAACCGTGAGGAGCGCAAGCTCGCCGAGTTCAGAGAGCGCAACGTCGCCCTCAAAAAGGCAAAACAGCGCCAGATCCTCGTCTTCGGGATATTCCGTCCCGTCGTGTACATGCTCTACATGTGCTCGGTCCTCGTACTCTTCTACGTCGCGTCTTCTCTCAGGGTGAAGGGTGCGACGCTCCTCGGTTATACGATAGATTCGTCGATCGTCGTGACCTTCTACATGTATCTGAACAAGTTCTTCAACCCGATTCAGAACATAGCCGAACAGTTCCACAGACTTCAGTCGGCGTTTGCGTCGGCCGAGAAGATCTTCGCCGTGATCGATACCGAGCCCGAGATACAGGACGCCCCCGACGCCTTAGAGCTCGAGACCGTAAGAGGTGACATCGAGTTCCGCGACGTGTGGTTTGAATACAAGCCCGGGGAGCCCGTCCTCAAAGGGATATCCTTCCATATCCTCCCGGGACAGACGGCCGCCTTCGTCGGCGCGACGGGCGCGGGGAAATCCACCATACTCTCGCTGATCTGCCGGAACTACGACATTCAGAAGGGCGAAATTCTTATCGACGGGACGGATATACGCAAAATAAAGCTGTCTTCGCTCCGCCGCCATATCGGCCAGATGCTTCAGGACGTGTTCCTCTTCTCGGGAACTATAAGAAGCAACATTGTCCTCCGCGAGGAAGGGATCGGCGACGAGGAGATAAACAAGGTCTGCCGGTACGTGAACGCCGACTCGTTCATCAGCCAGCTCGAAAACGGTCTCGACGACGAGGTCAGAGAGCGCGGAAACAACTTCTCGGCAGGACAGCGCCAGCTTCTCAGCTTTGCGCGGACCATCATCCATCACCCGTCCGTCATGATCCTTGACGAGGCGACCGCAAACATCGACACGGAGACCGAGGCGCTCATTCAGGATTCGCTCCAGAAAATAAGGACCATCGGCACGACGATCGTCGTCGCCCACCGGCTTTCGACGATACGCTCGGCCGACGTAATTTACCTGATGTCGGGAGGCAGGATCATCGAGCAGGGCAACCACGCGGAGCTTTTCGCCCGCGAAGGCGAATACAGGCGTCTCTATCTGCTCCAGTCCGATCTTCACCAGATGAGAGGGATCTCGTGAAGGATCATATAATATCCGTCCTCTCGGAAAACGGGATAGAATGCGGCGGCGAACAGGCCGGAAAGCTGTCTCTTTATCTTGATCTGCTGATTGAAGAAAACAAAACAACCAACCTCACGGCGATAACCGACAAAAGCCGCGCCGTCGTGCTCCACCTTGCCGACTCGCTGCTCGCCTCGCGGTTCATACCCGGAGGAAAACTGCTCGATATCGGGAGCGGCGCCGGTCTGCCGGCCGTGCCGCTTGCCGTGATGCGCGGCGATCTCTTCGTGACGGCGCTCGACTCTACCGAAAAGAAAACCGCTTTCATCGCCCGCGCCGCGCGCGAGCTCGGTCTTCTCAACCTGTCTGTTCTCGCCGGACGCGCGGAGGAGCTCGGCCGCGACCCGCTCCACAGGGAAAAATACGACTCCGTAACGGCGCGCGCCGTCGCGCGGTTCGACGTTCTCTGCGTGCTTGCCCTTCCGCTTGTCAGGAAAGGCGGCGTCTTCGTCGCCCTTAAGGGAAAGGACGCCGGAGACGAGCTGCGGCTCGCCGCAAACGCGGCGGCGGTGCTCGGCGGACGGGTTTCGGACTTTTCCCTGCCCCTCAGGGGAGACGAGCCGGGAATTACGCGGCATATAGTCGTCACCGAAAAGATATCCCCCTGCCCGGCGGGATACCCCAGAAGATACTCAAAAATAAAAAATGCCCCGCTCTGAGCGGGGCGGAAGGAATCGCCTTGAAATTCGTTTTCCGGAGAATAATATGCCCGGCCTGCGTGATATTTACCGCGCTGAGCACGCTCTTCTCTATAATGCTCTCACTTTCCGGCACCATGATGGATCTTCCGATGATGGACCTGAAGGGCCTTGCCGAACTGCTCGGATTTTCCCTCGCGGTCTCGCTCGCCGATCTTCTTTTCTCGTCAAAACTCCCGTTTGCCGCATCCCTTACGCTGCATTTTCTCGTGACGGTGGGCGGCTTCGGCCTGATTTTCCTCCTGATCGGAAAGCACTACGGATCGCCCTCGGGAGCCTGGAAGCTCCTTGCCCTCGTCGCAGTCCTGTATATCGCCGCGGCGGCGGTCGCCTGCGTCGTGAGATACGCCGTCCGTAAGAAAAGATCGGACAAAAAAACCGAAAAGGAATATAAACGTCAGTTCTGAAGAAACTCCGCGATGGCTTTGTCGAGCCTTTTTAACGCGTCTTCCTTTGCTTTTTCGTTCTGCAGATTGTTCAGACTGCCGAGCGCCCTGAGGCGATCGGCGGTCTTTTCGTTTCTGTCAAAAGCTATGGCGGCTATCTCCTCGGCGATTTTATTCTTTACGTTTCGCATGCGTCATGACCTCCTTCGCGTGATATTATACCACGTCCCGTCCGCCCCGCCGTCTCACGAAAATCGCAGATTTTTCCTTGACAAATCGCAGAAATGTTGATAAACTTTACGTAGAATTATTACGGTCAGCCGCCGAACGAGAACTCCGCGACGGCGGACGGCTCGCCGTCCGAATACAGAGAGACGACGGCGGATTTTTCGCCGGTCTCGACGTGAGAAGTCACGGAAGCCCCGCGGGTGATCGCCCTGACGTAGATCAGGCGAAGCCCGGAAAGCGCGCCCGGGTTTTTCATCTGATCGGGGACGGCTTCCCACGAAAGCTCCGCATACCTCGTATTGTGCACGTGCCCGTTATAATCGAAATCCGCGTATCTGAGGGCAACCGGAGAGAGCCCCTCCGGCGACTGTGCCGGGCGAAGTCTCCCCGCCTCGGGCGGGAGCGCCCTCCTGTCCTCCGGCTCGTAAACCGAAACGATCTCGTCAGTTATACGGACGAGCTTACCGTCCGAAACGCCGACGAGCGCGCTGTGCGCCTCAGCTCTTATTATTATCTCGCCGTTTCCGTCGGCGACCTCAAAGTTTCTCGTTATCACAAACGACGGACGGGCGGCGACCGCCCAGGTTGAGACCTCGAGCGTTTCGGTTTCATCGGGAACGCGCGAGATCCCGAGCCGCCAGCCGGTGACGATCCACGCGACGCCGCCGAGCGTGCTCGCTATAACGTCGTGCCCAACGCTCTCCATGTGATGCTCCGCAACCGTTTCGAGCATAGAAAGGAGCGCCGTCGGGGAGAGTTTCCCGCCGGCGTCGCAGTCAGAAAGCCGCGCCCTGTATTTTTCTCTGAATATCATTTCATAATACCCTTTGATAAAAAATCTTTACGCTAAATCATACCATAAAACAGCCGGAAAGTAAATACTTATGACGGAATCGATAAACGACAAAATAAATAAACGGCCTCTTTTCACCTGCTGCGCCGCCTTCTCGGCGGGGCTCGTCACCGTGTCGTTCCTCGGCGGGGTGACCGTTCCCGGGATCATCTTCTCGGCCGCCGCGTTCCTCGTCGCCTTATACGCCTGGTTTATACAAAAATATGGGTTCGAACTCAAATTACGCAAGAAACTTAATGACGATAAACAGCTGGCCGCCGCCGTGGCCGCGGGGATGCTCGCCATCGGCTCGATGATCCCGCATATCATCGCCGGCGGAATACAAAACCGGCTCGAAACGTGGTCGGGCGAGCACGCCGTCACATGCCGCGTGACAGAGATTACCTCACGGTATCCATATTTTTCCTCTGCGACGGTAAAGGTGACGGAGATAGACGGCGAGAAGGTCTCGCTCTCCGCGCGGCTGACGGTCGATAGGGAGCTCGAGACCGGGGCGGGCTGCGTGCTTATCCTGAAAAACGCCGTCATAATGGCGATACCGGAGGACGAAAACGGCTTCCCCGCGGCGCGGTATTACGCCGGACGGGGGATATTTTACGGAATTGATTGCGAAAGCTTCGCGTCGGAAGGCAGCTCGCCCGCGCTGACCGACAGGATCGCCGCGTTTTCGGAAAGGCTCTCGGCGCGGCTCGGGGTCCTCTGCGGCAGAAACGAAGGCGGCCTCGCCTCCGCCCTTTTCCTCGGCAGAAAGGATTCTCTGCCGGATTCTCTGAAAAGGGATTTCTCACGCCTCGGGATCTCACATCTGCTCGCAGTCTCGGGGCTTCACCTGACGATGATAGTCTTCTTTGCCGAAAAGGCCGCCGCGGCGATTTTCCGAAAGCGCTGCGCTCCTCTTTTCGTCTGTATCGGCGTCGCCGTCTTTTACGCCGTCCTCACCGGACTTCATTATTCCGTCGTCCGCGCGGCGATAATGCTCACGATCGGCCTTACGGCGAAATACGCCGGTCGCCGCGCCGATCCTCTCACTTCCCTCGGGGTCGCCTCTGCGGTCGTGCTCGCCGTGCGTCCCTTCGCGGCGCTCGACGCGGGTTTCCTGCTCTCCGTGCTTTCCGTTCTCGGTCTGATAACGGCGGGAGGACCTGTGTCGTCGGCGCTCGGAGGGAAAACCGCGAGCCGCGTCCTGCGATACGTCATTCCGGCTGTCGTTTCGACGGTCTCCGTTCTGTTCTTCACGCTTCCCGTTTCCTGGTACGTCTACGGTTCCGTGTCGCCCGTCTCGGTCGTTTCAAACCTGATATTCGTTCCGCTCGCCGCGCTGATCCTGCTGCTCACGCCGGTCGCGCTCCTGATCCCTCAGTTTTCCCCGGCGGCCGGCGCGGTCTGCTCCGCCGTTATTAAGCTCTCGGAGAGGGCGTCGGCGACCTCTCCCGATCCGCTTTTCGTAGGATACGGCTTCACGCCGTTCTGCTTTCTCCTTTCGCTCTGCGCGGCGTTCGCGTGCCTTGTACTTATAAAGCGAACCGATAGGGTAAGGATCACCGTCTCATGTCTTGCCGCGCTTGCGGTCCTATCCGGCTCGTTTTTGATCTGCCGCGCGGCGGTCTCCCCGTCCGTCCCCGACGTCTCTGTTGTAAACGCGGGCTCAAACGACCATATAATCACGGATTCCGGAGACGGAGTCATACTGACCGACGTCTCGACGGGCTCGGCGTCAGCCGCGAAGACGGCGGCATCCCTCGGCCTCCGCGACGTCTGCCGGACGAACGTCGACGTCGTCGTCTATACCCATCTCCACACCCTGCACGTTTCGTCGTTCGACAGGTTATCCGACGCGTATCTGATTACGACGGTGCTCATCCCGTCTGACGCCGACCCCGCTATTTCCGAAAGGATCGGGGCGATCGCCTCCGAAAAAGGAATAGACTGCGTGACTTACGACGCGGACCCCTTCGCCGCCGGAGGGCTGATCTTTGATTTTGCCGGTCCGCTTGAAATCAGGGACCGCGTCCACGACGCGCTGTATTTCACCGTCTCATCGGAGGACGGCTCGGCGGCGTTCTGCTCCCCCGGATATCTCGCCTCCCTCCCGGGGGACGTCCCGGAAAAGCTCTTTATCCTCTCCCACGGGAACACCCGCCCGACGGGAAAGGCCCCCGGCGGAGCGGCGGCTCTCAACCGTGATACGGCGACAGGGTGCGGCGCCGCCTTTTTCATCAACGACGGCAAACAGGCGGCCTCCCTCGCGTTCCGCCTTGACGGATAAATTTTTTTTCAAATAATAAGGAATCCCCCCGATTTTTACGTATAACATATAGGACCACTCACACGGAGGTTAAACCGATATGAAAAAAGCAATGAAAATCATCTGCGTCCTGCTCGCCGCGGCGGTATGTCTGCCGCTTGCCGGATGTATGGTCGAGCCCGCCGCGCCCGGCGCGGGCAGCTCCAAAACGACCGACGCCGCCGGTGTTTCGTCAGATCCGTCATCCACGGCCGAACCGGCGACCGAACCGGTCGGCACTGATCCCGACCCGGTACAGCCCGCAGAACCCGTCAAAATCACGGATGAAATTAAAATCGGCGCGTTTGACGACAGTCTCATCGCTTTCATAATGAAGAGCGATCTCGGCTCGGAGAACTATATGGTCTCGCCGCTTTCGCTGAGAGTCGCCGTCGCGATGGCGACCGTCGGCGCCGTCGGAGACACGCAGAAAGAGCTCCTGAAAGCCCTCGGCTTTGAGACCGCCGACGAAATGAACGAATGGGCCGTTGGCATAAACGGCCTCGTCGCGGCGTTTGAGGAATCAGCGAAGAAAGCAAACGACGGTCACGTAAGAAAGTTCTCGGTCGCAAACTCCGTCTGGCACAACATAACCGGACGCGAGCCGCTCCTTGATTCCTATATAGCCCGCGCGGCGCGCTATTACTCTGCCGCGGCCGAAAACGTTGCGGCAAACGAGATCATAAAAAAAGTCAACGAATGGGTAAACGAAAAGACCGAGGGAATGATCCCCTCGCTTATGCGTGACGATTATCCCACGGACGACCTTGATACGATCCTCACGAACGCGCTTTATCTCAAAGACGACTGGATGCTGCCTTTTGAAAAGGACGCGACCTTCACCGACGTTTTCACCTGCCTCTCCGGCGGCGAGACCGAAAAAGAATATATGACAACCGACGGCAATTTTCTGTATTTCGAGGATGAACAGACTCAGCTGGTCACGCTCCGCATGTGCTGCGGCGTAAGAGTCACGTTCGTCCTCGGCGACCTCGAAGGCATCGGCGAAAAGCTCGATAAGGCAAAGAACGAGTACGTTCGCGTAAAGATACCTAAGTTCGAGACCGAGACCTCGCTCGACAAAAATGAACTCATCGACTTCCTGAAAGCCGAGGGCGTGACGCTCGCGTTCGACGGACAAACCGCCGACTTCTCGGAAATGGCCGTCGAACAAGTCTTTATCGCAGATATAATCCAGAAAACAAAGATCAAGGTCGACGAAAACGGGCTTGAGGCAGCCGCGGCTACCGCAGTTGCCATGAATTCGGATGGCGAACCCGTGCCGCCGGAGAAAATCTTTTTCGCGAACAGGCCGTTCTCTTATTTCATCACGCTCTCGGGAGAGGTTCTGTTCTTCGGTCAGATAGCGGAATAAATCAACGGAGGTTGACATGAATAAAACCGTAAAAATCATCTGCGTCCTGCTCGCCGCGGCGGTATGTCTGCCGCTTGCCGGATGTATGGTCGGGCCCGCCGCGCCGGGAGCGAGCTCGCAGATCGAGCCGATCCAGCCGGCGACGCCGGTACAGATAACAGGCAAGGTCGGGCTGTCGGATTTTGACGACAGTCTCATCGATTTCATAATGAAAAGCGATCTCGGCTCGGGGAACTATATGGTCTCGCCGCTTTCGCTGAGAGTCGCCGTGGCGATGGCGACCGCCGGCGCCGTCGGAGACACGCAGAAAGAGCTCCTGAAAGCCCTCGGCTTTGAGACCGCCGACGAAATGAACGAATGGGCCGTCGGGATCAACGGTCTCGCCGCCGCTTTTGCAAACAAGGCCGAACTTGTGAGAAAAGAGCAAAAGGAATTCGGAGTAAGCGAGCTTCCGGAATGGAAGTTCTCGATCGCGAACTCGGTATGGCACAACATAACGGAACGCGAGCCGCTCCTCGATTCGTATATCGAGCGCGCGGCGCGCTATTTCGCGGCCACGGCGGCGAACTCGACGAAGGACAAGATCGTCGGGGATGTCAACAGATGGGTGAACGAAAAGACCGAGGGGCTGATCCGCGAGCTCATCGCCCCGGACTATGACACAGAGTACGTGAACACGATACTCACGAACACGCTCTATCTGAAAGACGCCTGGCTGACACCGTTCGAGAAACAGGCAACGTTTACCGACAAATTCTCGCGCCTCTCCGGAGGGGAGACGGAAAAGGAATACATGACCGTGACGGACAAATTTTCATACTATGAGGATGAAAAGACTCAGCTCGTCACGCTCCCGATGGGATGCGAAGTTAAGGTCACGTTCGTCCTCGGCGACCTCGAAGGCATCGGCGAAAAGCTCGAAAAGGCGAAGAACGATTACGTGCTTGTAAAGATACCGAAGTTCGAGACCGAAACCTCGCTCGACAAAAAGGAGCTCATCGACTTCCTGAAAGCCGAGGGCGTGACGCTCGCTTTCGACGAACATGCCGCCGACTTCTCGGAAATGGCCGTCGAACAAGTCTTTATCGGAGACATAATCCAGAAAACAAAGATCAAGGTCGATGAGGAGGGCCTCGAAGCGGCCGCCGCGACGGCGGTCGTGATGTTTGACGAAAGCAGCGCCGATTATCCGTTGAACCCGAAAGAGTTCTTCGCTAACAGGCCTTTCGCTTATTTCATCACGCTCTCGGGAGAGCTTCTGTTCTTCGGTCAGATAGCGGAATAACGCCTTGAAACCACGTCCGCCGCGGCCGCGACTGAAGTGACCCCAAAAAGTTAGACAAAGTTTTTAATAACACCTTGTGCGAACTGAATATTAAGCGGCTACGATGGCTTGAGATCTGTGTTGAGCAGGTGTCAAGCCATTTAGTTTTAGCTTGATTC
>JAFTDQ010000137.1 GCA_017454075.1 Clostridia bacterium | reverse complement strand
TGGGCAAACACGCTTGCCTCGCTCAGGGGATATTGCGTTGCCTTCGGGACCGCTGCACAGGTGAAGTCTCTTCTTGGCAAACTCGACTATGAAACGGAATTGTTCTACGCTCCCCAAAAACCGTTCGGCGACGATTGGCTGTTTGGATACGTCGATCCCGATACTGTCAACTGGGAGGCAATACAGGACAAATGGCCCAATCAGCTCTTGGATGAGGAAACATTGTATTTCCGGCAAAATATAAATTCCAAGGCGCTTTATATTAAGTGATCATTTTTTGAGGAAATCACTCAAATGGAACTGTATAAGCAAGAGTTGGTTATCCTTTGAAAGGGAGTGTTTATGGAAATGATTATCCTTAAGAAAATTATGACCGTGTTTCTTTGTATAGTGCTCATTGTTTGCGCCGTTTCCACAGGGACAAGCGCGAATGCAGGGCCGGACGAGGAAAAGATCACGGAAGCGCTTCGTGAAGAGATAGACCTTCACGAGCCCGATGATCTTATTCCCGTTACGATATGGTTTAACGATGACGTTGACCACGAAGCGAACAGAGTGGCAGCAATCGAAGCCGTAGGGATGGATCCCATAGCCTTCGACAAACTTATGGAAAGCGATGAGGACATCCCGGTCGAGATCGTCGACGGCTACATAATGGCGAAACGGAATGCCGAGGCGGAATCATATCAGGATTATAACGAGAGAATCCTAAGCAGTATAGATTACATCGACGAAATCGTATACGTTTCGCACTATTCGCCGGTAGTTATCGCAAACATGACTTCGGATAATATCTTTGAATTATCGGCAAATGAAAATCTGTGGTTCATTGACATTTACAAAACCGAAGTGCAAGATGAAATGTCAATAGCAAACGCCGTGACAAGGGTTACCGAGGTTCACAACGCTTCTTATTACGGATATACGGGCAGCGGTGTGAAAATTGGTATGGTTGAAAGTAACATTCCGGACAGTTCAATACTGAACAATTACACCATAACAATTCGTCCCAATACACCGATACCTTCTACATCTAACCATGCGAATGCGGTTTTTTTGATAATGTATTCAATAGCACCGGATGCTACATACTATTGTGCCAAATTAAGTCAATCAGAAAATGATACCACATATTTAGGGGCTATTGAGTGGCTTATTGGACAGGGTGTAAATGTCATAAATGCAAGTTGTCGATTTGGAGTTGATTCTGATGGTTATGCAGGAACAACGGCTAAATGGGTTAATCACATTGCTTGTTGGGATGATGTTCATTTCGTTAAATCGGCGGGTGATTTAGGATCATCCGGAATCACTTCTCCTGGAATGGCATACAATGCCATAACGGTCGGAGGACTTGATGACAATAGAACAACCTCTTACACTGATGACGACGTTTTTGTAATCTCATCATATCAGACTAGTTTTACAAGATGCAGGAAACCGGATATTTGTGCACCATGCGTTGGTTTGAGTGTATCAACATATTCGGGATTAAACGGAACGAGTTATGCTGCTGCTCAGGTTACTGGAATTGTAGCATTGCTTTGTCAGCAGAGGGTTGCGTTGAAAACAAAACAGGATGTTATGAAAGCAATTCTTGCGTCAAGCATAAATATGACTTCTTACAATAGTTATGTCCCGTCATTACCCGGATACGGTTACCTGGGCTCTGGTATTGTTGATGCTGTGGGAGCGTGTTTTGTCAATCATAACACAAGATTTAAAACTGGAACGATTGCTAACGGGGTTACGAAAACGTACACATTGAATGTGTATTCTTCAGATACGAGAATAAGAGTTTCGCTTAATTGGCTTGGTTGGGTAACACTCTCAAATGGGCATCAAAGTACAAATGGGTTGGGCTTTTCAGATATAGCAGACCTTGAACTGAAAATTGTAACTCCAAGCGGTTCAATAATATATGGAGATTCTTCAATAGATACAAACTGTAGCATAGTTGATTTTGAGCCATCAGATTATGACGGCGCCGGTGCATATACTATCAAAATCACAAGGCACATCAATAACTGCAATAACACCAACATTCCATTCGGAGTGGCATGGAGATGATAATAATACGGATAACCGATTGCAAACATAAGCCGTCTTGTGACGCGGCCGGTAATTGAGTAATATCCGACGGCTTCGGGAGTAGGGCACCGAAAGCCGAAAAAAGCGTCCGGCGGGGGAATCCCCGCCGGCGTTTTTATTTGCAAAAATTCCCGGCGGGTGGTATAATAATGAAAACGAATCAATCCGCGTTCAGGCGCGGATCTGTCAGGAGAAAAATATGCTGAACGACATTCTTGCGTCGAAAAAGGAACTGTTCGCGGACGACGCCCAGACGGTCCTCCGCGGGCACGAGAACAGGATGCGCCGGGTGACCCTTTTAAAGGGAAATCTCGTCGGAAATGCGCGCTCTTCGTCCGCCGGTATTTCGGCGAGGGTGAGCAGAAACGGAGTGCACGGCTTCGCGTCTGCCGGAGAATATACGGAGGAGGCCGCCGAAACGGTTCTCCGCAAGGCAACGGAAAACGCCGCTTTTCTCGCTTCCCACGGCGGGAGAAACCTTGCCTCGGCACCCGCGCAGCGCGGCGGATATGTGCCGTACGGAAGGGAGATCATCGACCTGGAGCAGAAAAGGGCGATTAACCTCTGCAAGGAAATCGACGATCATATTGCGGTGAAATATCCGGATCTGACGAGCCGCACGGTTGTGTATACCGAGGATTCGCAGGACAAGATCATCTATACCTCGGACGCCTTTGACGGGCGCGCGACTTATCCGAGATGCTATATATACGTGTTCATGAACTCGGAAACGAAGGACGGCGTGCCGGTCGAGGTGTTCCGCCCGTTCGGGGGGCTCGGCTGCATAGACGACTGGTTTTCCGATCTCACCCCGCTGTACGAAGGGATCGAAAAGCTTTATTCTCAGCTTTGCGACAAGAAAAACGGCGTATACGCCGACGCGGGATATAAAACCGTGGTGCTCGGAGGCATGATGACCGGTATGCTCTCACACGAGGCGGTGGGACACACAGTCGAGGCCGACCTCGTGCTCGGCGGGAGCGTCGCCGGGCGGCTCCTCGGGCAGCGGGTCGCTTCGGAAATGGTCACCCTCACGGACTTTGCTTACGAGGCCTTCGGCAGACCGACTCCGCTTCCCGTCTATATCGACGACGAAGGGACGAAGGCGAGCGACGCCGTGCTCATCAGGGACGGCATACTCACGGGGTATATGCACAGCCGTGAGAGCGCTCAGCATTTCGGCGTCGGACCAACCGGAAACGCGAGGGCCTGGGCCTTCGGAGACGAGCCTCTTATCAGGATGAGAAACACCTGCATCCTCCCGGGGAAGGACAGCCTCGAGGACATGATTTCTTCGGTCGACGACGGATATTACCTCATTGATTCGAGCAACGGGCAGGCGGATCTGACCGGAGAGTTCATGTTTGGGGTCAGCATGGGATACGAGATAAAGAACGGGAAGCTCGGTCGCGCTCTGCTCGATACGACGGTGACGGGCGTCGCTTTCGAAATGCTCAGGACCGTCGATATGGTATCGAAGGACGTCACCTGGTCGTCGAGCGGATTCTGCGGAAAAAAGCAGCCGATGCCGGTCGGTATGGGCGGTCCCGCGCTCCGCTGCAAAATAATGATAGGCGGAAGATGAACGGAAAGGACTTGATGATATGACTGACATGAAAGATCTTATCGGAATTTCCGAGAAAATAAAGGCGGCCCTTTCCGCAAAGGGGATAAATAAGTACAGCATAAGTGTGAGCCGCGCCGGCATGGACGAGTTCAACGCCGAAAACGGGGAGTTTTCGCTCTACCGCACGGTCTATTCCGGATCGCTCGGGGTGACCGTATATACCGAAGGGAAGCGCGGAGCGGCCTCCGGGAACGATCTGAGCGATGAAGGAATTGAAAAGACAGTCACCGACGCCGTTTCAGCGGCCGACGCGGGGGCGCCCGACCCGGCCTACGATATCGCCCCCTACGCCGGGGTCGAAAACTTTGTCGACGGCGTGACGGATCCCGATATGGATCTGCTTTTCAGCCGCTCAAAGGAGCTTCTCTCGGATATAAAGCGCGATTATCCCAAAATCGTGGTGATGCTGACTATCGTCAGCCACACGTCGGGCAGATCGCTCTACACGAATTCGAACGGGACGCTGTTCACGACCGAATCCGGCAGTTACGGCATCTCGCTGGAATTTTCAGCAAACGACGGAGAAAACGTAACGGGTATTGACGGCACGGGCTTCGTGACGTGCGATCTTTCGGAGCCGTTCATAGACCGGGCGGACGTGAGAAAAAAACTCGCCGATACCGAAAAGCGCCTTACCCTTATTCCTTTTGACGGGAAGTTCGAGGGTACGGCGATACTCACGCCGTCCTGCCTCGGGGAATTTCTCTCTATGCTTCTCGACAACTACGCGGGCGGCAGCGTCGTGCTCGACGGAACGAGTCTGTGGCTTGATAAGGTCGGGGAAAGGGTGGCCGATGAAAAGCTCACGGTTTCATTCCCGACACGCGATCCGAGACTCGTGTCGCGCTCCAATTATACGTCAGACGGCTTCAGGTCTGAAAACTTCAATATCATTGAAAAGGGCGTCCTTAACGGGCACATGCTCGGGCTTTACGTCGCAAACAAAACCGGGCGTCCCGTCGTCAGATCCGAGTTCGGCGCCGTCGTTATCGAGGGCGGGGATATATCGCTCGACGATATGATAAAAGGCGTTGACCGCGGGATAATCGTCGGATCATTCTCGGGCGGCGCTCCGGGGACGAACGGAGAGTTTTCCGGTGTGGCAAAGAACGCTTTCCTTATCGAAAACGGCAGCATTTCCGGCGCGGTCAGCGAAGTTATGATAAACGGCAACCTCGGGCAGATCTTCGGAAACATTTCGGCAATCTCCCGCGAAACCGTCTGCGACGGCGGCTCGGTCCTGCCTTATATGGCCTTCCCGCACGTTGTTGTCTCCGGAAAATAACGGAGAAGGCCGGATTGTCCCGACTTTTTCTACAATATTTATTATACGTCATTATGTGCAGGGGTCGCGGCCCCTGCGCTTTTTATCATTATATGATTATTATTTTTGCGGCGTATTTTCTCAAAAACTTATGAAAAAAGCTTCTTTTCCTGTTGACAATTGATTTATCGTGTGGTAAAATAGTATGGAGTATATTTATAACACTCAAAGTGGCTTTTCAGCCCAAGGAGGATTAAGAGATGGTTCAAGAGACCAATAAGTTTAAGAGACTTACTGCGGCTCTGCTCAGCGCGCTTCTCATTCTGACGCCGAGCAATCTGCTGCCGTTTGTCTCCGCGGTGGAGCCGCCGGAAACGATTGACGTTTCCGTGCCGGAGATCATCGCGGAAAACTATTCGGATCTGTCAGACCCCGAGAAGAATCTGCTCAAATCCGGACTGTTCGATGGTCCGGTCCTGAGCTTTACGCTTCCCGGAGCGGATGACGGACTGATAAGCGTCGATGCGGACGCCAAGACGATCACCGCATCGGCATTTGCCGACAACGGCAACACGTGGATCCCCGAATCTGCCGAGATCGCATATCCCGGCGGCTCCGAAAACGTCGTTCTCGACGCGGACGGCAAGGGTTCGTACGTTTACGACGGCGCCTCTTTCACCGTCAACGTGAAATACGTTGTTAAGGTGGCGGTCGCCGATGCGCTTCAGACAAGACTTCTGAACGCCCCGCACTATTTTGCCGAGGCGTACGGATACGCGGAGGCACTCCTCGGCGCGCCTTATTACGCCGTTTCGACGAACGCGGACGTGCTTAATAAGCTGATTGACGGATCGCTGCCGCTGGGAGCCAAGCTCAACACCCCGGAGACCGTCGCCGCGATCGAGGATATCTACGCCCAGGTCATGGCCAGCCCCGACGCAATGCTCGATGTCGAAGAACTTCTCTTCAACGGATATGACAGCAAATCCGGAAGCAAGGTTCAGTACATCCTCGAGCACGGAAACGATCTTATCGCCGCAGGGCTGAAGATCTACAATCAGATCAAGCAGATCCATGAGGACGAAGGAATCGCAACGATATCCAACCTCCTCGGCACTCAGGATAAGCGCAGACTTCAGGTAGCGCTCGATACGCTTGAAAGCATACTCATCGATACCGACGCCGCGGTCCATACCTCGTGGGGTCTTCTCGACGCGACGGTAAACCGCTCGGGTCTCAAATCGGGGCTTACGCTCGCCGATTATCAGAAACTCGACGGACTCGTTGCTGCGCTCGGCTCGCCGGAAACTCATCAGGTCAGCCCCAAGCTTCTCGTCGCTGCTTCGAAGATCGTTTCGTTTAACCTTAACCGCTACAACGTGACGGTCACCGTCGCAGCCAAGATCGTTCCCGACACGCCGGCCGATTCGTACGATATGATCGACCTTGCGTCATTTACGACTGTTCTTCAGATCGCTGAGGGCGCGACTGCCGACGAGATCATCGAAGCCATTTCCGACAGCGGCGTTGAGACCGACGCGCTCCGCAGATGGGTAGTCGTTACTGCCGAGAATTTTGACAGAGCGATGAGCGCCGTTCCGTCATCCCTTACCGAGGATGCGGCATGCACGATCTCTTACAGCCCGAAGTCGTATTCCGTTACCACCAATTACGGATCTGCGCTGACCGTTCCTTACGGATTCAGACTGACGCTCCCCGTTCATTACGGAGACGAACTCGTTTACGACTACAAGGTCAACGACGAGGACCGCGTTCAGGGCGACGTGATCAGAATAACCGGCGATACGGTCATAAACCGCACCGAGGGCAAACCCTGGACGGTTGTACCAGTCAACACCATCATCGCCGACAACTATGCCTCCGACCTGACGGATCTCGAAAAGGCCGTTCTCAACAGCCCCGCCGTTGAAAGCGGATCGATCCGTATAAGAATGCCCGAGGCGGCCGACAATCTCGTCAGCGTGACTCAGGGAACGGCAGGGGGATACAGCGTTGTCGGGCTCCCGTTTGAGAGCGGAGTTCCCGGCGTCAGATGGATGCCCGCCTCCGGAAGCGTAATAGGCGCCGACGGCACGGCCATTTCAACCTTTACCTTCGAGAGCGGAGCCACATTGGTTGAGATAGCCGCCGAGGGCTGCGAGAGCGTTAACGTCGAGTACAAGCTTGTCCTTGACAGTCTCATCGACGACAGCGCGGTTATCGATTCTCTCAATATCCCCGGAAAGCTCGCCGATCAGGCCGCTTCCCAGAAAGAAAACCTCGATAAGCTCTATACCGAACTTCACACCAGACTCGGTGAGCTCACGAGAAGAAGAATAAACCAGATCAGAGTCGCTATAGGAAACGATCAGATCGGACAGGCTGCGAAGGACGCCATGCAGGCGGTTCTCGACACCTGCGTCGATCCCGAAGTGACCGACCTCGATACTCCCGCGCTTTATCTCTACGCAATGCTCGGAGAGTACGGCAGCCAGGGACTCGGATACTACTATAAAGACAATAACGACGTTCTGTTCGCCAACCAGGTGAACGTGCTGAACGCCAACCTTTCGACGATCATCGCCGACACGAATTTCCAGACGATGCTCGACGAAGTCGGATACGGCGACAACTACGGCAAGATCCTTGATATCATTGCGACGCTCGAAACGATAGTTCTCGATCCCGTCGATCCCGCCGTCAAAAAGTCCAGCACTTCGCTCTCAGATCTCGTCACGGCGATACTCGCGATAAATCCCGCGAGAAGATTCGCTCTCAAAGGAACGAGAGCGCTTGCCGACGCGACCGTTGACAACCGTTCGCTCACCATTTCGAGAAGCCTCAGCGCGGCCGCTCCCGGCAGAGCCATCGTTTCCATCACCGTTAACGCAGTCAGCAGCGACGGCAACGTTATCGCAACGGCTTCCGATTCCCAGTCTTTCATCGCGTCCGTTGCGCTTACCGACGCCGACATAGCCGGCCTCAACGGCAAGATCGACGCGCTCGTCTCCTCCCTCGGGATAGACACGGCTCATTATTCCACGACGGATACGCTCGGGCTCTCTGCCGGTGATTACCTGCTCAACCCGACGAACGCCGAGCCGCAGAACGCGTCCGTAACGATAACGTATTCGCCGAACACCTATACGGCCGTCATTACCGACGAGAACGGAACCGCAACGGACATAACCTTCCCGTTCGATAACCCGACGATCGTCCTTCCGGGATGCACCGCGTCGGGAATGCAGTACAAATATTCCTTTGACGGACGTGAGATCATCGTCGGCACGGAAGGAAAATCAATCACCTTCACGACCGCTCAGATCGACTCGGGCGTCATAGCGAATATAACCCGCGCGACGGTCGACGTTTATTCCGCGCTCGTCATTGACCTTGTGGATCAGCTCAATAAGGCGATTGTCAGCGCCGGAATGGTCGAATCTTCCGGCAAGCTTGCTACTTCGTTCATTCCGATGAAGGACGCAAACGGCAAGTTCGCGATAGTTCTCAGAATTTCCCCGAAGATGCTTTCCGCGGTCAAGAAGGTACTCAGCCCCGCTGCGGAGGCCATCACGGGATCCAACTTTACCTATATTAAGATAGGGAACGAGTTCTTCAGGGCTGACAATGACATAATCCTCCAGTCGGTAGTCAACTTCCTGCTCAACAGCGGTCTGAATCTTGACGACGTCACGAGAATAATCGCTCCCGACGGCAAAATCAACGAGATGACGCTTCCGGGCGCTACGCTCATCGGTGCCGACGCAAACGGAAATATTGCCGTCAAGTCCGGCAAATACATCGGCGACACGGAAAAGCTCGGCGGTCTCATCGTTGAGATGCCCATGAGTTTCGGCACTTCAGCGAACGACGAGGGCGTTAAGGCCACGCTTTACGTGACCATCGAAGATTTCGGAAAGCGCACCGACGATCTCAAGACTCTTCGCGACTATGCCGTCAAGGCAAGAAAATACGGCAATATCATCGCCCATAACGGGATGGTCGATATTGACGTCACACTCCCCGAGAGAGCATTCCAGCTGTATCTCGCGGGAATGGTCGCCCTCGGAAACACAACGCTCTATGATCTCAACGATATAAATCTTGCTGACATCGTGGAACTTGCCGAGGAAATCATCAAGTATATCGCCGACGACGAAACCATCACCGCCAAGACGATAGACAACACGGCAGATATGCTTCACGACGACGCGATACTCGGTCGCGACGTGAATATCTCCGGACGCAAGACTCTTACCAATTATTTCAATAAGGCGCACAAAGCTCTCGCTCACGTGCTCGACAACTCCGAGATAACCGACAAGGCGGTCACACCGTTCTCCGTCCAGTACTCGGCGAAATACGATATCAACGCCCTCCTCAACAAGTTCTCCGTCTCGGATTCGCTCCGCGGATACGTTTATGAGAGCAGGACGGACGGAAACGGTTCGGTCATAGGGCTGAACGGGACCGTCAGACTTCAGATCAACAACCGTTCCGACTATCAGGCGGTCGTCGTCGATTATCAGGCCGACGGCGCGAGGGACAAGGTCAACCTTACCCGTGACGTGGTCTCCTATGTTGCGGGCGCCGGCAATCGCATTGCCGTCATGCTCCTCCAGGACGTCAGGGGCGACCTCGTCTTCAACAAGAGCGCGGTACTTGATCTTAACGGTCACAGGATCAACGGGAACCTGATCTGCAACGGCAAGGTCATCGTGATTAACAGCGCGCTCGATACCGACAGCGGCGCCGGCGTAACCGGAACCGTTTCGGGCGACGCGATAGTCGTATCCGGAACCTACGGAAGCGACGTTACGAGCTTCATCCTGCCCGGATATGAGCAGGAGAACGGCGTCATAAAGAACAAGTTCTACTACTTCGACGTTGACGCAGACGGCAACCTCGATATCCACCTCGTCCCCGATTACGAAGAGATCCTCAACGCGACCGCAGGGACCGCAAAGGGAATGGCGATTGACCTCGTGGCCGATCTCCTCGTCAATTACGCGGTTCACAGCGCTTCGCTTAAGATCGGTTCGAACGGAATCTATTACGCCGATTACGACGACGTCGTAGAGTTCATCTCGAGAATTCACGGCAGATCGCTCCGCGCCGCAGCCAAGGCAGTTACCGTCGAAGACGTTGACAAAGTCCTGTCGTGGATCGACTGCGCCGGAATCACGGCGTTTGCAAACGATCTTATAGACAAGCTCGTTGACTTCGACGCTGTCGGAAACGCCATTATTTCGGGAGCACCCGTCGTATCCTATGACGCTGAAATGCGCCCGTGGGCGGTGACTTTCGAGCACGTTACAAACGGCGATTACCTTACTCTCAACGTCAAGCCGAACGGCAACGACGCCAAGACGCAGGTTATCAGCATATTCGTTGACGGATCTGCGGAAATCGGAGAGTTCTTCGTCAAGCTCGACGAGATACTTACGGTTGACGCCGACGTCCACCTCGATTCTGTCTCATATAACAGACAGACGAAGGACGTTGAGGTCGTAGGCGGCGGATCGGTCGACGCCGTACTCGACGTTCAGGACAGACCCGACTACGCGGTCCTCTTCGGCGTAGCCCTTGCCGAGGGAATCGGCGCCGGCTCAAAGCGTGACGCCATCGTCGAAGGCATCAAGACCTGGTACGAGACGGACAACTGCATCATGTCCGACCTCAAGGCGGCGATAGAGGATCTTACGATCGCCGAGATGGTCAAGGCGTTCGAGACTTACAAACCTCTCGACGAAATGCTCGCCGACCTCGGACTTGACGGCGTCCTCGGACAGAGCGCCATCGATCTGTTCAACAACAATGAAAAGGCAATCAGAGCCGGATACAAGATCGCCGGCAAGATAATTGCCAACCGCGACAACGCGAGCGTTGAAGCGGTCCTTGCGCAGCTCGGCCTTTCGAGGATCGAAGACGACGCAAGCAGATTCTACAAGGCATACGATTATGCCAATAGGATCAAAACCAGGATAAAGAACAAACTCAACAGCATCAAGGACAAGCTCTTCGGCGTTTACGAGACCTCCGATTACGGAGTTTACGGAAAGACCTACGGAAGCAAGACGGTCTCGAAGTCCTATGACGTTCGCGGCGACTACGGAGTTACCGGATCCGCGACGCTCGATTCTGCATCCTTCCTGTTCAAGCTCTTCCCGGAGGACATCCAGTACAAGGTTAAAGTGACCTCCGCAAGCGGCGAGACCCTTTACCGCGGCAACAGCCTCGATGACGGACTTGCGGCAGCCGAGGCGGGAAGCCTTGTCGAGATATTCGACACCGTTGAGCTCGAAAACAATTTCGATCTTCCTTTCGATATCACGATCTCCAGAGCTGATCTCATCGATTTCGGAAGCAGCAAGATAACTCTCACCGACGCCGACCTTTCCAAACTCACAACGGACTATCAGACCATGTCAAGTCTTGATTCCGGAGTGACGGGATATCAGGTTCATGAGGACGTAACTCCCGCACAGATCGCGGACGATCCTTCGACGTACGTTTATACGCTTGAGATTCTCGAATACGAGATCAAGTTCGTCGACTACGACGGCACCGAGATCAGCAAGACCAACTACCATTACGGCGACACCGTGACGGTACCTGCCGATCCTACCCGTGCGGCTGACGAGACTTACCCCGACACCTTCGCAGGATGGGATCCGGCGGTCGTAACGACGGTAGC
>JAFTDQ010000136.1 GCA_017454075.1 Clostridia bacterium | reverse complement strand
CGCGACCACCTTCTCCTCAAGGAGAAGGCGTTCGAAAACCGGCGGTTGACCGCATAAAGTTGACATAAAGACGGAAATATTATATAATATCATATTGAATTATTATCCCGCGGCGGGGACGGCGTCCCCTAAGCGGCGGAACAAATGCCAAAACAGGAGCGGAAAACCGAAATGTCCCGGAAACTCAGCGCCTCGCTGTACCTCGCGCTCGTTCGCGGGGGCGCCGCGGCGCTCAACGAAAGAAAATCCGAAATCAACGACCTCAACGTGTTCCCGATACCCGACGGAGATACCGGGGACAATATGTATATGACGATCAGCGCCGGAACAGGCTCGACGGGAAATGAAAACGAACCGCTGTGCGCTGCCGCCGACCGCGCCGCCGGCGGAATGCTAGTCGGAGCGCGCGGCAACTCCGGCGTGATACTTTCAAGGATATTCAAGGGCATCGCAAAGGGCTTCACCGGAGCGATAGAGGCCGACGCCGCCGACATCATGCGCGCGGCGGAGGCGGCGGTCAGCGAGGCGTACGGGGCGGTCGCGACCCCCGTCGAGGGCACGATCCTCACGGTGCTTCGCGAAGGCGTCGCATACGCGAATTCATCGTTCAAGGAAGGCAGCGACGCGGCTTCGTGGCTCGACGATTTCATCAAAGGCGCCGAGATCTCGCTCGAACACACGCCGGAGCTTCTCCCCGTGCTCGCAGAGGCCGGAGTGATAGACAGCGGCGGCGCGGGACTTATCTGCATCGCGCGCGGAATGCGGGACGTGCTTGACGGCAAAGAGATCTCGGAGACCGTCGCCGACGCCTCCCCGTCCGGGCGACCCGTGGATCTCTCTCTCTTCACGGAGGACAGCGAACTCACCTTCGGCTACTGTACCGAGTTCCTCCTTCGCCTCCAGAGATCGAAAACGGATATCGAAAACTTTGACGTCGCTGCGCTCACCGAGTGGCTCAACTCGGTCGGCGACTCGGTCGTCGCCTTCCGCGACGGCTCGATCGTAAAGGTCCACGTTCACACCTTCGATCCCGGCACGGTGCTCACCTACTGCCGGAAATACGGCGAGTTCCTCACTTTGAAAATCGAAAACATGACGCTCCAGCATCATGAAACCGAACTGAAAAAGCAGTCGAAAAAAGAACCGATCTTCAAAAAAGCGAAAAAGTACGGTTTCGTCGCCGTCGCCGACGGCGAAGGGATCGTCGATATGTTCAAAAAGCTCGGCGTCGACGTCGTGATAGAGGGCGGCCAGTGCAACAATCCGTCGGCCGGGGATTTCGTCGCGGCATACGAAAAAATCGACGCGGAGCACATAATCGTCCTGCCGAACAACGGCAACGTCGTCCTGGCGGCGCAGCAGTCCGCCGGGCTGTTCGGCGGCGACGTCCGGGTCATTCCGACAAAGTCCCTCGGAGAGGGCTATCTCGCCATGTCCGCCGCCGACGTATCGGCGCGCGACGCGGACGAGCTGGTCTCGTATATGACGGAGGCGGCGGAGTCCTCCGTGACCTGCACGGTTTCAAAGGCGTCCCGCGACGCCGTGTTCGGACAGGTCGTCGTGAAAACCGGCGATTACGTCGGGATATCGGGAAAATCCGTCCTCTTTGATTCGCCATCGCGGACGGAGGCCGTGATCGGAACGGCCGGGGCGGCGGGAGCCGCAGAACGGGGCGTGATCATGCTGATCGCCGGGAAAGGCGTCCCGGGAGACGAGGCCGAAAAGCTGGCGTCCGACGTTTCCTCCCGGTTCCCCGATATCGAGGTGATAAGCATAGACGGCGGACAGTCCGTTTACGAATACATCACCGTCCTGATCTGACTGAAAATAATTATTCAATATAAATCCGAAAGCGAGGAAGCAAACATGCTTGTTCCATTTGCAGACACAGACTGCGACGTTACCCCGGAAATAGCCGCCGAATACGGCTACCGCCTTATCAGTATGCCCTACTCGATAGACGGAAAGACCATCTATCCCTACGAGGATTTTGACGTTTTCGAGAGCCGGAAATACTACGATATGCTCCGCTCCGGCGTCATTCCGACGACGTCCGCCGTCAGCGAAGAAAAATACCGCGAGTATTTCGAGCCCGTGTTCGCCGCGGGAGACGACATCCTCTACGTGCATTTCTCGGCGGCGATGAGCGCGACCTTCGGAGTAATGGACGGCGTTGTTAAAGAGCTCCTCGAAAAATATCCCGGCCGGAAGTTCTATTCCGTCGACACGATGGGCATAACCATAGTAAGTCTCCTCGTCGTAAAAGAGGTCGGCGACATGCTCAAAGCCGGCAAATCACCCGAAGAGATCGTCGCCTGGGCAGACAGGGAGGTCCCCTGTTTCTCCCAGTACTTTTTCGCAGACGACCTCAAATTCTTCCGCCGCTCGGGACGCGTGAGCGGTCTCGCCGCCGCAATGGGCGGTCTCATCGGGATCCGTCCCATAATATACATGAACGCAGAGGGGAAAATGGTATCGATCGGCAAGGAGACCGGCCGCGCCAAGGCGATAAACCGCCTTATCGGCGAAGTGCGTGAAAAAGGCGACGACGTCGTTTCCCACAGAGTCATAATAGGCCACACGGACTCTCCCGACATCGCCGAGGAGATAAAGAACCGTCTCATCGCCGAATACGGCGAAAATCTCCGGGTCGAGATATGCGTGACCAACCCGACGGCCGGCGCGCACTGCGGCCCGAACGGCGTGGGCGTCGCCTTCCACTCGGTACACAGATAAGGACGGTCCGGTTTTATGATCGAGGTCAGAGAGGTCAGAACGGCGAAGGAGCGCCGCGATTTTCTTGAGTTTCCCTTAAAGCTATACGCGGGCAACCCCTGCTTCGTGCCGCCGCTCTACGGTGACGAGAAAAAGATCTTTTCGAAAAACTACGTTTACTACGACACCTGCGAGGCGGTCTACTATATCGCGTACCTCGACGGAAAGCCCGCCGGGCGCATTTCGGGGATACTCCAGAAAGCGTCCAACGAGATAAGAAACGAAAAGCGCGTCCGCTTCACCCGCTTCGACGTTATCGACGACGCGGAGGTCTCAAAGGCGCTTTTCGGGGCCGTTGAAAAATGGGCGCTTGAAAAAGGCATGGACACGATATGCGGCCCGCTCGGTTTTTCAGATCTCGAGCGCGAAGGGCTGCTCGTCTCCGGCTTTGATATGCAGTCGACCTTTGAGGAGCAGTACAACGCCGAATATTACATGCGCCACATCGAGGCGCTGGGATATGAAAAGGAAGTCGACTGGCTCGAGAGCCGTCTTTACGTTCCGGACGATCCCTCGGCGCTCGAAGAACTCGACAAAATGGCGGATTTCATCCTCAGACGGTATCATCTCCGTTTCGGGGAAGCGAAAAACGTAAACGACTTCATAAACAGATACGCCGACCAGCTTTTTGAGCTGCTTGACAAATCATATTCGAAACTGTACGGGACAGTTCCGTTCACCGAAGGAATGAAAAAGATGATCATAAGCAATTTCAGGCTTGCGATCGATCTTCGGTTCGTCGCCGTACTGCTCGACGAGAACGACCGCGTCGTATGCCTCGGGGTCTGCTTCCCGGGAATGGCCGACGCCCTCGCCGGCGGGAACGGAAAGCTCACGCCGGGGACGCTCCTGAAACTCCTGAAAGTCATCAAGCACCCGCGCGTGCTCGATCTCGGGCTCGTCGGAGTCGAACACGAATATCTGAACAGAGGACTCATGACCGTGTTCATGTCGTCGTTCGCGAAGATGATAAAAGAAGAAAACATTGAGTACGCCGAAACGAACCTCAACCTCGAGGATAATTTTGCCATCCGCAATCAATGGAAGCGCTTCAAAGCGATCGAGCATAAGCGCCGCCGCTCTTACGTGAAAAAGCTTTCCGGAGAGAGGACCGATGGTTAAGATCGTTGTCGACTGCTTCGGCGGAGACCGGAGCCCCGGAGCAAACATTGACGGCGCGCTCCTTGCGCTGTCCTCCGCCTCCGACCTTCGCCTCATACTGACCGGAGACGAACAGACGATAAAAGACGCCCTTTCGGGGCGGGATTACGACGCGGACAGGATAGAGATCCTCCACGCGCCGGAGATCATAGACTGTCACGACAAACCGACCGACGCCGTGAGGCTCAAGCGCGAAAGCTCGATGATGAAGGGCATACGCCTCCTGAGGGAAGACGACACCGTCCGCGGACTCGTCAGCACAGGGAGCACCGGCGCGCTCGTCGCCGCCTCTCTTCTGAGGATAGGCAGGATCCCCGGGGTGATTCGCCCCGCCTTCTGCCCCGTTCTGCCGGACCTGCACGGCGGGATCGTCGGTATATGCGACAGCGGCGCGAACGTTGATATCACTCCCGATCATCTTTTCCAGTACGCGGTGATGGGCTCCGTTTACCTGTCCGAAACGATGGGCGTCGAAAAACCTCGCGTCGGTCTGCTGAACGTCGGCGCGGAGGCAGAAAAAGGGGACGATCTCAGAAAAAGAACGTATCCGCTCCTTTCGGAAAGCCAGGATATAAACTTCGTCGGGAACGCAGAGGGGCGCGACGTGTTCTCGGGGGACTTCGACCTTATAGTGTGCGACGGATTCTCGGGCAACGTGCTGATAAAATCCGTCGAGGGCACGAGCCTTTCGCTGCTCAAGCGGCTGAAAAACGACATCGGCTCGAAACTTCGCTACAAGCTCGGGGCGCTTCTCATGAAACAGATGTTTCTTGATGAAAAGGAGCTCATGAACTATCAGAACTACGGCGGCTCGGTCATGCTCGGCACCTCCAAAACCGTAGTAAAGGGACACGGAAGCTCAAACGCCCGCGCCGTCAAGGAATGCATTATGCAGGCTTACCGGATGGAAAACGCTTCCGTAAACGAAAAAATAGAATCAATTCTCGGAAAGGCAGAACAGACAAATGCTTGAAGAAGTAAAAAAGGCGCTGGCAAAACAGCTTCGCAAAGACGTCTCGACAATCACGGAGAGCTCGAGGATAAAGGCCGATCTCGGCGCCGACTCGCTCGACGTGCTCCAGCTCCTCATGACGATAGAGGAGGATTTCGGCATAACGATTCCCGACGAGAAGCTCGCTGAGTTCGAAACCGTCGGCGACATCGCCGCCTTCCTCGACTCGGTCGGAAAATGACACGGAAACAGAAAATAATATTCTTTGCCGTCTGGCTCACGCTGATTGCCGGGATACTCGCGGCGATATTTCTGATCGGTATCCCGTCAGGCGGGCACGAGGGGATAAAAGAGGCCATGAAGGACGGGGTCCTGCACGAAAAGAACCGCGTTTCGCTCTTCGGGCTGACTGTCAACCCCGCTCTGAAATCCGCCTTCAGCGTGACAGGGATCCTTCTGGTCCTCGCCCTGATCATGCGCGTTTTCGCCGTCCCGAGATTCAGGACGGTCCCGGGACCGTTTCAGGCGATCATCGAAAAGGCCGTGGGGCTTTTCGATGACATGGCAAAGAACAACAGCCCGCACAAGTCGGGGTTTATCGCCGCCTACATCTTCGGGGCGGGCGCGTATATCTTTCTCGGCACGCTGTTTGAGCTCTTCGGGTTTCAGACCGTGACGACAGAGGGCGCTTCGGTCGCCCTGCCCGCGCCGCTTTCGGACATAAACGGCGCGCTCGGGATGGGATTCCTGTCCTTCGGAGTGATACTTATCTCGGGGATAGTCGTGAACGGTCCGCTCGGCGGTCTTAAGGTTCTCAAGGACTTCTCGCTCCCCGTTTCGATGAGCTTCCGGCTGTTCGGCGCGCTTCTGAGCGGCCTGCTCGTCACCGAACTCGTATATCATTTCACTGCGCTCAGCTTCGGTCTGCCCGTCGTCGTCGGCGTGCTGTTCACTTTGCTGCACGCGGTCATCCAGGCCTACGTACTGACGACCCTCGTCTCGATTTTCTACGGGGAGGCCGTCGAGCCGCGAAAAAAGAAAGAAAAGAAAAAAGCCAACGAGGTCATATCATGAAAACAAAAAGAACGGCGAGTATAATGCTCGCGATCCTCGCACTTATCCTCTGCCTGACCCTCCCGCTTTCCGTATCCGCAAACGGGACCGAGGCGGATGAACCGGCAGAAACCGAATCAGCCGACGGGAGCTCGGGAACAAAGGCGCTCGCGGCGGCCGTCGTCGTCGGCGTCGCCGCGGCGGCGGGAGCCGTCGCAATGGGACTCGCCATAGCGAAAAGCGCCGAGGGAATGGCGCGCCAGCCCGAGGCTTCGGGAAAGATCAACTCCGCGATGATGCTGGGTCTCGTGTTTATAGAGACGGCGATAATTTACGCGCTCATCGTGGCGATACTCATAATCTTCGTGCTGTAATACGGTAATCCACATGCCGCTCAACATAGACATAGTCCAGGTGCTTCTTCACATGCTGAACGTCGTCATCCTTGTCGGCGGGCTCTGGCTTATTCTTTTCAAGCCGGTGAAGAAGTTTACCGAGGACAGAAAGAAGCATTTTGAAGAAGCCGAGGAGGCGCTCAGAAAGCAGTCGGCGGAAAACGAAAAAATCAGAGCCGGGCTCGAGGAACGCGAAGCGGCCTTCGGGCAGGAGATGATTTCCGTCCGTCGAAACGCCGAAAAGGACGCCGCCGACGCCGCGAAGGCGTACATCGATTCGGCGAAAGCGGAGGCCGCCTCGATAATCGAGCGCGCCGAGCAGAGCGCCGAAAAACGCAAGGAGCATATCCTTGACTCGGCCCAGACCGAGATCAACGAGCTCGTGATCGGCGCGGCTCAGAAGCTCCTCGGCGAATCCGCGTCGCCCGAGCGCACCCGCGAGCTTTACGACGAATTTCTCGCACAGGCGGAACGCACCCTTCCCCGTCAGCAGAAAGAGAAAAAGCAATGACGCCGGAGCGCGACTTCTTCGAAGATGAAAACGAAAGCGGGGGACCCTCCGTCCTCCGCGTGGAAATACGCTGTCTCGTCCCGCCGACAGAAGCTCAGCGGGAGCGTATGCGCGGCTTCATGCTGCGCAGATACGGCTCCGACGAGGTGGAGTTCGTCATAAGAAAAGATCCGTCCGTTGTCGACGGTTTCAACATATTCGTCGGCGACGACAACTACGACTGGAGCACGCTCGGACGTATACGCCAGCTCCGCAAGTCGATCCAGTCTCTGCCGAAGGAACAGGACCCCGAAAGGATCATCTCGCTTCTCAGAGAGGATATTTCGGGTTTTTCGCTTGACCCGGGGTATCAGCAGGTCGGCCGCGTCGTGTTCGTCGGCGACGGCATCGCCGTTATCGAAGGCCTTCACGACATCGCATACGGCGAGATCGCGCTTTTCGAATGCGGCATAAAGGGCATGGCGATGGATATACGCGCCGACGGCAGCACCGGGATCGTCGTTTTCGGCGACTGTTCCGAGATCACGATCGGCTCGAGGGTCGTGAGGACCCGCCGGACGGCCGGCATACCGATAAACAACCGCATCCTCGGACGAGTAATCGATCCTCTCGGAAAGCTCATCGACGGAGGGGCGCCGATCAACGCCAAAAAATACTTCCCGCTCGAGCGGCCGGCTCCGGGTATAACCCAGCGCAAGCCAGTGAGCAGACCCCTTGAGACCGGCATCCTGTCGATCGACTCGATGTTCCCCATCGGAAAAGGTCAGCGCGAGCTCATAATAGGCGACCGCCAGACCGGCAAAACGTCGATCGCGCTCGACGCGATAATCAATCAGAAGGGCAAAAACGTCGTCTGCGTCTACGTCGCTATAGGTCAGCGCGCCGACGCCGTCGCCGGCGTGGCCCGCGCTCTACGTCAGGCGGGGGCGATGGACTACACCGTAATCGTGTCGTCCCCGGCGAGCGACTCGCCGTCGCTTCAGTATATCGCTCCGTACGCGGGATGCGCCGTCGCTGAGTTTTTCATGTATCACGGCCGCGACACCCTCGTTGTGTACGACGACCTCACAAAGCACGCGGTCGCCTACCGTACTATCAGCCTGCTGCTTGAAAGAGCTCCCGGACGGGAGGCCTATCCCGGAGACGTGTTCTATCTCCATTCCCGCCTGCTCGAACGTTCGGCGCAGCTTTCCGACGAGCTCGGAGGGGGGAGCATGACAGCCCTCCCCGTCGCCGAGACGCAGGCCGGGGACGTCTCCGCGTATATTCCGACGAACATAATTTCCATTACCGACGGGCAGATCTCCCTTGACGTCGAGCTTTTCAACGCGGGGCAGAGACCGGCCGTGAACGTCGGGCTCTCGGTCTCGCGCGTCGGGGGCGCCGCGCAGTCCGGAATAATGAAAAAATCCGCGGGAACGGTTCGGCTCGACCTCGCTCAGTACCGAGAGATGCAGATATTCTCCCGCTTCGGCGGAAATCTCGACGAAAACACAAGATCGCGTCTCAGGTACGGCGAGGGGCTCATGAGGCTCCTGCGCCAGCCGACGCGCAGTCCCCTCCCGCTCTGGCAGCAGATCGTGCTGCTGACCGCGGCGCAGGAAAAGTATTTCACCTCCGTCCCGACAGACCGCATCGACAAGGTCAGAAAAGAGCTTCTCACCTGGTTCGGGACGACTCACGGGAGCCTGACCCTGAGAATCGAGACGAAAAAAGAGTATTCGCCGGAGCTGAGGGAAAAGATCCTCTCGGCTGTCGCGGAATATTTTGCCGCCGGTAACGGCTGATTTAAGTCATGGCGGGCAAAGCGGAGCTCAGGGCGCGCATCTCAAGCGTCGCCGACACAAAAAAAATAACAGACGCCATGTTCATGACGTCGTCCGTCAAAATGAGGCGGGCAAAAAGGGAGGTCGAACACACCTTCCCGTTTTTTGCCGCCCTCCGCGAGGAGATAGGAACGATGCTCCGCTACCTCCCCGAGAACAGAAGCAGATATTTCAGAAACGGAACGGGCGGCTCGGCGCGCGCCGTTCTCGCCGTCACGTCGGACAGAGGTCTCGCCGGAAACTACAATATCTCGGTGATAAGGGAGACCGAAAAGCTCCTTTCCCGGGACGGCAGCGTTTATTTATACGTCGTCGGCGAATACGGCAGGAGTTATTTCACCGAGCGCGGCGCGCCCGTCGTCGCCTCCTTCGTCTTCCCGGCCGACGCGCCGACGATACACGAGGCGAGGGAGATACGGAGAGAGCTCCTGAGGGGTTACGACGAAGGGCTTTTCGGGCAGATCGACGTGCTCTATACCGGCTACCGGGGGCTGACCCCCGGGGGCGCCAGGCTCGAATGCATTCTTCCGCTCGACAAAAGCGTCTTTACCGGAAACGACGAAGCGGCTCCGGACGAGATCCGCGAGTTTTACCCCGATCCCGCTCAGCTGCTCGACGAAATAATACCGTCGTATCTTACGGGATTCATATACAGCGCACTCACCGACAGCTACTGCAGCGAGCAGGAGGCGCGGATGATGGCTATGCAGTCGGCCGGCGACAACGCGGAGGAGATGCTCCGGACGCTCCGGCTGAAATACAACAGCGTGCGTCAGACCGGCATCACGAGCGAGGTCACCGAGATCATTTCCGGAGCCAAGGCGCTCGGCAGGAGCCGCGTGCGGAAAAATACTGAAACGGAGAAACCGGCCATGAACGTAAACGAAACAAGACAGGGCGGAGGCGGCCGGATCGCCGGAATATCGGGGCCGGTCATCGACGTATGCTGCCCCTCCGGGGCGCCGCTCCCCAAAATACGCGAAAAACTGACCGTTACGGTCGGGGGAAAGCCCCGCGCGATGGAGGTTGCGCAGCACATAAGAGACGGGGTCGTGAGATGTATAATGCTCGGTCCCAGCGAGGGTCTCTGCCGCGGGATGGACGTCGTCTCCGACGGACGGCCGGTCTCTGTCCCGGTAGGAAACGGGATCCTCGGGCGGCTTTTCGACGCGCTCGGCAATCCGCTCGACGGAGGCGCTCCGCTGAGAGAAGAGGACGGCCAGCCCTACGAAAGCATTTACGCGCCTCCTCCTCCGTTTTCGGAAAGATCGTCGGCAAGCGGCGTGCTCGAGACCGGTATCAAGGTCATCGACCTGCTCGCCCCTTACGCAAAGGGCGGAAAAATCGGGCTTTTCGGCGGCGCCGGCGTCGGCAAAACCGTACTGATCCAGGAACTCATTCACAATATAGCGAGCGCTCACGGAGGATACTCGGTCTTCACGGGCGTCGGGGAACGAAGCCGCGAGGGGAACGACCTCTGGCTCGAAATGAAAAACAGCGGCGTCAGCGACAAGACAGCGATGGTATTCGGTCAGATGAACGAGGCGCCGGGAGTGAGGATGCGCGTCGCGCTCGCGGGGCTTACGATGGCCGAACATTTCCGCGACAGGGACAAGAAAGACGTCCTTCTCTTCATTGATAATATATACAGGTTCATCCAGGCGGGGAGCGAGGTCTCCACGCTTCTCGGAAGAATGCCCTCTGCGGTCGGTTATCAGCCGACGCTCGCCTCCGAGCTCGGGGAACTCGAGGAAAGGATCACGTCAACGAAGGACGGTTCGGTCACGTCGGTACAGGCGATCTACGTCCCGGCGGACGACCTCACCGACCCCGCCCCGGCGACGCTGTTCTCGCACCTTGACGCGACGACGGTCCTAAGCCGCAAGATCGCCGAGCAGGGCATCTACCCGGCGGTCGATCCGCTCGATTCGACCTCCCGTATGCTCGACCCCGAGGTCGTCGGTGAAGAACACTATGAAATCGCACGAAAAGTCCAGGAGACGCTCGAGCATTACCGCGAGCTTCAGGATATCATCGCCATCCTCGGCATGGACGAGCTGAGCGCCGCCGACCGCGTGACAGTCTACCGCGCGAGAAAAATACAGAGATTCCTCTCTCAGCCGTTTTTTGTGGCTGAAAACTTCACGGGTGTCCCCGGAATTTACGTCCCGCTCGCGGAGACGATCCGCGGCTTCCGCATGATACTCGACGGGGAGCTCGACGACGTCCCCGAGTCCGCGTTCTTCAACGTCGGAACGATCGACGACGTGATAAAAAAGGCCGGGACCGAAAAGGATGACAGAAAATGAGATCCTTCCGGCTTGAGATCCTGTCCCCCGATTATCCGTTTTTCTCGGGCGAATGCGTTTCTCTCGTTTTCCCTACGAGCGACGGAATGATGGGGATCCAGGCGGGGCACAGCCCCCTGACGGCGTCGATAAGAAACGGCGTCCTCACCTTCACCACGCCGAACGGCGCCGTGCGCCGGTGCACTGTGCGAAGGGGAATGATAAGCGTGTCGGGGAACAGGGCGCGGGTCCTGTGCGAATCCGCGGAGGAACTCCCGACGCCTGACGAAACTTAAAAACCGTCACGTCCGAAATCGGACGTGACGGTTTTTATGTCAGCCGTTTAATATATCAAACCTTTTTATCGCCCGGACGGCCTCGCCGTCAGGGGTTTCGGCGACCTCGCCGAGCGCAAAGAACGTCCCGTTCCGGTCAAGGAGCCTGACCCTCGTGCCGACAGGGCCGGGAGACGGGCATCCGAGCTTTTTCAGATATATCGGGCATCCGTTTTTGCAGAGTTTTTCAAAAAACTCCGGCAGGGAAACGGAGCTCAGATCGTCGAAAAGCCGCTCGACGGGGACAAGAAGCTCTTTTATCCCCTCCGGACCGAGCTTTGAAAGCTCGTCGAGCGGAGTCGCCCCGCTTACGTCAAAGCCGCAGGCGCGTGTCCGCCGCAGGGCCGCGAGGGTCGCGCCGCATCCGAGCTTTTTTCCTATATCCTCGCAAAGCGTCCGTATATACGTCCCTCCGGAACAGGAGACCTCGAGATTTACCTCGCGGGGATTGAAGGTCTTTGACGCCGATATCGAATATACGTTTATCCTCCTCGGCTCGCGCGGGATCTCGATACCCTTCCGCGCGGCGTCGCAGAGCTTCACTCCGCCGACCTTCAGGGCGCTGTACATCGGAGGCGTCTGAAACTGTTCCCCCGTAAACTCTTCGACAGCGCGTGAGACGGTCTCAAACGCGGGAATATGATCGGAAGTCGCCGTCACGCGCCCGGTCGCGTCCCCGGTGTCGGTCGTGACGCCGAGCCGCATCACCGCGCGATAGGTCTTGTCTCCCGAAAGCAGATATTCGGACGCCTTGACCGCCCGCCCGACGAGGACGGTCAGAACTCCCGTAGCCATGGGGTCGAGCGTCCCGGCGTGCCCGGTCTGTCTCGTACCGCAGAGCCGGCGTATCACGCTAACGACGTCGTGGGAAGTCACGCCGGACGGCTTGTCAACTATCAGAACGCCGTTCATCTTTCACCTTTCAGTTTCAGATACACGGCGAGGACCGAGACGTCAGCCGGGGAGACCCCGCTTATGCGGCTCGCCTGACCGAGATCGGCCGGTCTCACCTCGTTCAGCTTCTGCCGCGCCTCGAGCCTGAGCCCGTCAATACGCGAATAATCGATGTCCTTCGGGAGTTTTACTCCCGCCATCCGGTTCATCCGCTCGGCGTCCCTGAGCTGCCTTTTTATGTATCCGTCGTATTTTATGAGTATGCCGACCTCTTCCGCGACCCTCTTCGGGAGCGCAGGACGGCCGGGATCGAAAGGCGCCGTCATTTCGTAGCTCACGCCGGGGCGGCGGATGAGCTCCGCGAGGCGGACTCCGCCGGTCAGCGGCTCGTACCCGAGCTCCCCGAGCGCTTTGTTGAGTTCCTCGGAGGCCGACGCCGTCGTTTCCGACAGTCTTGTGATCTCTTGTTCTATCTGTTCTTTTCTCTTAAGATACCGGGCGTATCTTTCGTCCGAAATCAGCCCCGCGTATCTGCCGTATCCGATAAGCCGCTCCTCCGCGTTGTCCTGACGGAGAAGGAGGCGGTATTCCGAGCGGGAGGTCATTATCCTGTACGGCTCGTTCGTGCCTTTTACCGTGAGATCGTCTATCAGCGTGCCGATATAAGAGCTGTCGCGCGGAAGGACGATCTGTTCCCGTCCCCGGGCGGACAGCGCCGCGTTTATCCCGGCGACGAGCCCCTGGGCGGCCGCCTCTTCGTATCCCGACGTCCCGTTGAACTGCCCGGCGCCGTAAAGCCCCCCGATCTTCTTGAACTCAAGCGTCGGAAAAAGCTGAAGCGGATCGCAGCAGTCGTATTCTATCGCGTACGCGGGGCGCATTATCTCGGCTTTTTCAAAGCCCTTTATCGACCTCAGCATTTCCCGCTGAACGTCGACGGGAAGCGAACTCGAAAAGCCCTGAAGATAAAGCTCGTCGGTGTCTTTCCCGAGCGGCTCGAGAAACAGCTGATGTCTTTCCTTGTCGGAAAATCTTACGACCTTGTCCTCGATCGACGGGCAGTATCTCGGCCCCGTTCCTTTTATCACGCCGGAAAAGAGCGGGGAGCGGCTGAGATTGTTTCTGATTATTTCGTGCGTTCTTTCGTTCGTATAAGCGACGTAGCACGGAAGGGATCCCCTCCCCGAAAGCCCGTTTTCGTCGGTATCCGCCGAAAACGGCGTGATCCCGTCCTCTCCGTTCTGAATCTCAAGGGCGGCGAGGTCCACCGAGCGGCGGTTTATCCTCGGCGGAGTCCCGGTCTTGAACCTCATAAGTCTCACGCCGAGATTTGAAAGGCATTCCGAAAGTCCCTTTGCGGGGAGCATCCCGTCGGGTCCCGACTCGCGCGCGTGTTCGCCGACGATCACCCGGCCGTTCAGGTACGTGCCGGCCGCGATTATGACGTACCGGCATTCCCATTTTTCGCCGAGCGAGGTGGTCAGCCCGCAGACGCGCCCGTCTCTCACTTCAACCGAAACGACCTCCGCCTGATACAGCCGGAGGTTTTCCGTTCTCTCTATCGTGTTTTTCATGATCGAACGGTAAAGGAGACGGTCCGCCTGTATCCTTTTCGACCTCACGGCGGGGCCTTTGCTGTCGTTCAGGGTGCGGCTCTGAAGCGTGACCGCGTCCGCCGCTCTCCCCATCTCCCCGCCGAGGGCGTCGATCTCGAAAACAAGATGTCCCTTACCCGTTCCGCCTATCGACGGATTGCAGGGCATGTTTCCGACGGCGTCGAGGTTCATCGTGAAGAGCACGGTGCCGACGCCCATACGCGCCGCGGCGAGCGCCGCTTCGATCCCGGCGTGCCCGGCCCCGATAACGGCGATTTCGGTCTTACAGTCCATTTTTCCGGCTTTCATAGGCGCTGACGGCTATCTTTTCGCACAGAGCGTCGTACCCGATCCCCGCGGCTGCCGCCGCCTGAGGAAGGAGACTCGTCGGGGTCATACCCGGGAGGGTGTTTACCTCGAGAACGACGGGCGTTCCGTCCCCGGAAAGGATCACGTCGACCCGGCAGTACGCGTGTTCGTCTATCCTGAGCGCGCGCATCGCGCGGAGAGCCGTTTTCCTCAGCAGAGCGTCCTCTTCTCCCGTTATATCGGGCGGGCAGATCTCCTCGGTCATGCCGCCCTGATATTTGTTCTTGTAATCATAAAATCCGCTTTTCGGTATGATCTCGATAGGCGGGAGCGCCTCTCCGCAAAGGATCCCGACGGTCATCTCCCTGCCCGTCACGAGCTTCTCGGCAAGCACCCTGTCCTCGTATGCGAAGGCGCATGAAAGCGCGTCGCCGAGCGAATCCCTGTCCCTTACAATTGACACGCCGACCGACGAGCCGCAGGAACAGGGCTTTATCACGCACGGCAGCCCGACCTCCCGGAGTATCCTCCCGGCGTCGGATTCACGGGTCGCCGTGATCCCGTCGGGCGTATCTATTCCCGCGCCGCGGAAAAGGACCTTTGAGATCTCCTTGTCCATGGCGAGGGCGCATCCGAGGTATCCCGTCCCGGTGTATTTTATACCGTGACAGTCAAGCAGCGCCTGTATCTCGCCGTTTTCGCCCGACGCGCCGTGAAGCCCGATATAAACGATGTCCGCCGCCCGGCAAACCTCAATAACGTTTTTTCCGACGAGCGCGTCGCCGTTTCCGCTTTCGTTTCTGAGCTTTTCAAGATCCGGCACGCTCTCGGTTATGCTGTATTCCCTTGTTATCTCTCCCGAAAAAAGAGCTTCCGCTCCCTCTTCGGGCAGATCCGTTCCGAGATACGCGTCGATCAGCGCGACGCGGTGTCCGTTTCGGCACAGCGCCCTGGCTATCAGAATCGCCGAAACCAGCGAAACGTCCCTTTCGGGAGAATATCCTCCCGCGAGAACCGCGATATTCATGTCCTGTGTCCCGTCCTGTTATAAGTTGTCATTTTCTTATCATATCCCCCGGGCGGGCGGTCATCCCGTCGGGGAGCTTTATGCTGTATTTCATAAGCGGGTGCGGACAGGCGTCTATTTTCGCGCCCTCTTCGTCCCTCATGTCGAGCGCCCTGAACGGTATCCCCGTCTTCCCGGGCGTGAGAAGTCCGATCTCGTCGCCCTCCGCGATGCGGTTGCGCTGAGTTATAAACATCCTGCCGTCGGCCGTCCCGTCGACCGTCCCCGCGTATATCCTTTCTCTCATATACCCGGGTTCCGTCACGATACGAGCGTCCTCCGAAGGATCCGAGAAATAAAAGCCCGTCGAATACTGCCTGTGGCTCACTCCTTCAAGCTCCGAGAGCCATTCGGGATCGTACGGAAGCCCTTTTTCGCAGGCGTCGACTGCCATCCTGTATGTATTTGCGGTCACGGCGGCGTAGTAGGCGCTCTTCATCCTGCCCTCGATCTTGAAGCTGTCGATGCCGGCGTCGATAAGCTCGGGAACGTGCTCTATCATGCACATATCCTTCGACGACATGAAAAACGTCCCGAGATCGTTCTCAACTATCCCGATCCGCTCTTCCCTGCCCGGCCTCTTTTCTTCCTCGAGCTCAAAAAGCCGGTAGTTCCAGCGGCAGGGCTGGGCGCACCGGCCGTGATTCGCGTCCCTGCCCGTAAAATGGTTCGAAAGCAGACACCGTCCCGACCAGGAAACGCACATCGAGCCGTGAACGAACGCCTCAAGCTCAAGTTCGCGCGACACGTTTTTCCTGATCGACCTGATCTCGTCAAGAGTCAGTTCCCGCGCGAGCACCACGCGCCGCGCTCCGAGCTTCGCATACTGTTCCGCCGCCCTTGACGAAGTCACGCTCGTCTGGGTCGAAACGTGGACGGCCACTCCCGGACAGACCTCCGCGGCGAGGGCCATAACTCCGGGATCGGCGACTATGACCCCGTCTGCTCCCGCCTCCCCGAGAAAGCCGAGATGACGTATGAGCGCGGGATATTCGTCATCATGCGGGAGGACGTTCACCGTGACGTAAATCTTTTTTCCGAGACCGTGCGCGTATTCCGTCGCCGCGGAAAGCTCTTCCTCGGTGAAATTGTCCGCCGCCGATCTCATCCCGAACGTCTTTCCCGAAAGATAGCAGGCGTCCGCCCCGAAGCGGAAAGCCGCCGCGAGCTTTTCGGGATTTCCGGCCGGCGAAAGGATCTCCGGTTTTTTCATTCGACGGGCCTCAGCTCGCATTTCAGCGCGTTGTCGCGGGCGTATTTCGCGAGGGTCGAGCCCTCCCATCCGACGAGGGTAAGCCCGGTACAGCCGTAAAACGCTCCGTCCCCTATGCTCGTCGTCCCGCGGGGAACAACGAGCCGCTTTAGCGAAACGCATCCCCGGAAGGCGTAGGAGTCGATCTTTTTTATCTGTTCCGGAAGCTCGGTGATGACAAGCGACTCGCAGTTGTAAAACATGTTTTCGGATATCTCGGTCAGCCGCCTTCCGAAGGTGACCGAAGCGAGATTTTTGTTCGCGTAAAAACAGTATTTCCCGGCAGAGGAGAGCGAATCGGGCAGGACGACCTCCCTGAGATCGGCGCCGTAGAAGCAGTATTTTCCGAGCGAAACGACTGTCCCCGGCAGATCGCATTTCGCGGCGGCCGTGTTTCTGAAGGCATAGTCGCCGATCGTTTCGAGCCCTTCGTTCAGAACGACCTCGCGGAGTGAGCCGCACCCGTCGAAGGCGAACCGGTCGATGATCCTGATCCCCTTTGAAAAAACGACCTTTTCAAGATTCCCGCTGTTTTTGAAGGCGTTCTCGGCAATCTTTCTGACCGGAACCCCGGCGGCGTTTTCTGGGAGCGTGATGCTCTTCTCGCTGCCTGAATATCCGGTAATCTCGGAATACGTCACGTAGATGTTCATCGAAAATCCGTCCCTGACGAGCGTCGAGGTGACTTTTTCGTTTTCGTTAACGCCTATGACCTTTACGGGAGGGAGCGTTTCCTCCCCTTTTCCGCCGCCGGAGCACGAGAAAAGCGCGGAAATCAGTATCAGGGCGATCAGCGCGCAAGTGATCTTTTTCACGTCTTTTCTCCTTTCAGGCCCTCAGCCCTTTGAAATATTCCGCCATCATGAGGGCGTCGGCCGCCTGCGTTCCGGCGGATTCGCATATCACCGAAGGGCAGTATCCGCCGTCCGAAATCGCCTCCATAAGCGGCTCGAACTCCGGACCGTATACCGTATCTTCAAAGGTGAGATGCTCCTTTTCGCCCCCGGCGGGGGTAAACATGATCTTTGAAAAATGGCAGTGGAGGTATTTCGCGGCGTCCGCCCCGAGCTCACGGCCGATATAGTCAAAGGTCCTGCCGTAATCGTCCTTTGTGACGTAATAACCGCCGAGATTTCTCGCGTTGAGATGTCCGAAATCAACGACGGGGCGCAGTCTTTCGGACAGACCGCAGAGCTTTACGACCTCCTCGAGCGTCCCGAGCTGATTTATCTTCCCCATGGTTTCGACGCCGATAACGACGTCCGACTTTATTCTGTCAAGCGCGACGCCGAGCGTGTCAGCCGACCTCGCCATGGCGTCCTCGCGGCTCTGCTGAGCGCAGCTTCCGCAGTGGACGACGATGATCCCCGCTCCCATCAGCTCCGCGCACTCGACCGACTGTCTTATATAATCGACGGACCTCAGTCTGATCTCGTCGTCCAGCCCCGAGAGCGAGATGAAATACGGGGCGTGTACGGACAGCGTTATGCCGTTTTCCTTCGCGGCCTCTCCGAGCGCCGAAAAGGCGGCCGGGGTCTTCGGGACCCCGCGTCCGCATTCGTATTCAAAAGCGGTCAGCCCTTTCTGTTTGAGCCAGGCGGGAATGCCCGGGGTCTTCAGTTTTGCCGCCTTCATGTCCTCCGACGTCCCGCCGGGACCGAAGACCGGCCCTTTTCTGTCATTCAGCGATATCATTTCAATCGTCTTCCTGTCTCTTTTCCGCCTCGTCACCGCTCTCCCCGTCTCCGCCGCCGCTTACGGTCTTTTTGTGCGGCTTCGAAAAACCGGCAAGGGGATTAACGTCCATTGCGTTCTTCATGGATTCGTCGCTCAGATGTGTGTATATCTGAGTCGTGTTCAGCTGTTCGTGCCCGAGTATGTCCTTCAGCACTCTTATATCGACCTGCCCGGTCTGATACATAAGAGTCGCCGCCGTGTGCCTGAGCTTGTGTACCGAAAGCCCCCGGTTGTCGAGCCCCGCCTCTTTCAGATATCTGTAAACGACCGCCTGGACCATCTGTTTGCTTATGCGGCGGTGTCTCGAACTGAGGAACAGCGCGTCGCGGTGCCCCGGCATGGGGTTTTTGTCCCTCGCCGCGAGATAGTCGGTCAGCGCCGAGCGGCAGGCGTCGTTCAGATATATGATCCTCTCCTTGGCGCCCTTTCCCGTTACGCGGAGCGTCTTCATCTCGCGGTCTATATCCCGGAGGTTTATCCCGACAAGCTCGCTGAGACGCATCCCGCAGTTCAGAAACAGCGTGATTATGCAGAAATTCCGCTCCGTGAACTTTGATTCGTCTTTCATCACGGTCCTGAGAAGCTCCGTCGACTCGTCCTTTGTAAGATGTTTCGGCAGGGATTTCGGTATCTTCGGACCGTCGATATTCTCGGTCGGGTTCACGGGGTATTTTGCCGCCGAGCCGCAGAAATACTTGTAGAAAGACCTCACCGAGGAGAGCTTTCTCGCCCTTGTCCTCGCGTTGTTTCCCCTCCCGGCCGAGGCGAAGGCAAGGAAAGAAATGATCTCGTTTTTGGTGATGCTCCGCGCGAAATCGTCTCCGAGCCCGCTTATATCAAGCCCGTCAAACTCCTCTCCCGAAAGCGGGAGACCTTCGCGGGACGAAAACACGTATTTGAAAAGCAGGACAAGGTCGATCCGGTACTGCTCGGCGGTTCCCTTTGACCTGCCCTTGATCACGAGAAGATATTGAAGAAATTCGGTTATCGGCTGCGGAGTTTCTGACATTGATTATTCTCCCGAAAGTTTTAACCATCCGTGAATATTTTTTCTTTACTGTAAATTTTTGCCGACCGCTCTTGAAATGACGATTAAATGCGGATAAAATATAACCGTACGCGCGGAAAGCGCAGCAGAGGGAGTCGGAATGCTCGGGTTTATAAAGGAAAATTCTTATTCCGTATTCAAAATGATAATCAACCAGATCGCCATGGCGATCTTCGGTCTTGCCCTGACCTTCGCGACGTCGAACTTTGACGTGATTTTTCTCATCGTGTCGATCTTCGCGGCGCTTTTCTACATGGTGCTGCTCTATACGATGACCTGGGACGTCGGGTTCGAACAGTCGAGATCCATAGAAGCGGGCAGAAGAAAGTATATAAAACTGAGCGGCGTCTATATGTCGCTCCTCGCAAACGCGCTGAACATAATCCTCGGGATAATGATAGTCGTCGGCTATTATTCGTCGACCGAATTCATCCTCAGAGACGCGGCCGGCGAGATAACGTCGGACCCGGCGCTCGCCGTCTCGTTCGCTCCTTCCGCCCCCGAATGGGCTGCGAACGTTTACGGGATCGGGAAGATAGCCGCGACCTTCCTCAGCGGGATGTATAACGGGATCATCGCGTCCCTTCCGAAGCTCAATCCCTGGATATATCTTATGATAATCGTTCCGTCGGTCGTCGTCTGCGGGATCGCCTATCCCATGGGCGTCAGAGGAAAGCACTTCACGAAGTTCCTCGGGAAAAAGCCGTCGCTCGAATAATTACCGTTTTACGTATCAGGCAGCCCCGCCGGGGCTGCCTTTTCGCTGCGTCTGACTTTATCCGTTACGTTTAAGACCGCGGACGAAATCCCCTATCCGCCTCAGCGCCTCTTCAATGTGCCTGAGCGAATAGGCGTACGATATACGGGCGAACCCTTCCCCGCACTCGCCGAACGCGCCGCCGGGTACGATCGCCACTCCGGCTTCGTTCAGGAGGCGCATGCAGAAGGTCTCGCTGTCGAGACCGAATACGCCGATATTCGGGAACACGTAAAACGCCCCTTCCGGCTCAAAGACCGGGATGCCGAGCTCCCTGAGACCCGAAACGAGGAATCTCCTTCTGACGTCGTATTCGTCGGTCATAGACTCGATATCGGGGTCCCCGCTGCGGAGCGCTTCTATTGCGGCGAACTGAGACACCGTCGGCGCGCACATTATCGCGAACTGATGTATTTTCAGCATCTGTTTCGTAATCTCATGAGGCGCGGCCGTGTATCCCATACGCCAGCCGGTCATGGCGTACGCCTTTGAAAAACCATTCACAACGACGGTCCGTTCCTTCATCCCGTCAAGGGTCGCGATGGACACGTGTCTGTCTCCGCCGTAGGTCATCTCTGCGTATATCTCGTCGGAGAGCACGTAAACGTCCGTCCCGCGGAGGATCTCCGCGATTTTTTCAAGATCCCCGCGCTTCATGACCGCCCCCGTCGGATTGTTCGGGAACGGAAGAACGAGGAGTTTTGTTTTTTCTGTCATCGCGGCGCGGAGCTTGTCGGGGGTCAGCCTGAAGCCGTCCTTCTCCTCGGTCGTCACGGTGACGGGAACGCCGCCGCAGAGCCGGGCGATAGGCTCGTAGCACACGAAACAGGGGTTCGGGATTATAACCTCGTCCCCGGGGTTTATTATCGCCCTCATCGCGATATCTATCGCCTCGGAGCCGCCGACCGTCACGATTATCTCGTCCTGGTCGTATTTCAGTCCGAAACGGCGGCTCAGATATTTCGATATCTCCCTCCGCATCTCGATAAGACCGCTGTTTGACGTATAATAGGTCTTCCCCGTTACGAGACTGTCGATGCCGGCCTCTCTTATATGCCACGGGGTGACGAAATCCGGCTGCCCGACGGTCAGCGCTATAACGTCCGACCGCCCGCCGAGCATATCGAAGAATTTCCGGATGCCGGAGGGTTTCAGTCCCTGCGCGGTTTTCGACAGGGTCTTTTCATAGTCCATCACTGAAGCTGATCTCTTTCGTCGAGCTGAGGCGCGCGGTATATAACGCCCTTGTCCTTGTATTTTTTCAGCACGAAGTGCGTCGCCGTCGAGATTATATCCTCCATCGGCGCGAGCTTGTATGCGACAAAGTACGCGACGTCCTTCATCGTCTGCCCTTCTATGACGAGCATAAGATCGAAGCCGCCCGACATGAGATAGAGACTCTGCACCTCGGGATAGTTGTATATGAGCTGGGCGATCTTGTCAAAGCCGCGGTCGCGCTGAGGCGCCACCTTGAGCTCGATGAGCGCCGAGACGTACTCCCGGTCGGTCTTGTCCCAGTCTACGAGCGCCTTGTAGCCGAGGACGGTGCCGTTCTTTTCGTATTCCTTTATTTTCTCCTCGACCTCGGGGGCTGTCATCCCCGTCATCGCGGCGAGCTGCTCGCTCGTGTATCTGCAGTCCTTTTCTATAAGTCTGAGTAGCTTGTCCATTTTTTGCCTTTCTTTATACGTCAAGATATTCGGCGAAGCGGGCGTTTTCCTCGATGAACTGGCGCCTCGATACGACGTCCGTCCCCATGAGGAGGGAGAGGATCTCCGAGCACTGCTGCGCGTCCGTCACGTCGACGCGGCGGAGCGTGCGGGTCGCCGGGTTCATCGTCGTGTCAAAGAGCTCCTTCGCGTCCATTTCACCGAGACCTTTGTACCGGTCGGCGCGGATGTTCGCTCCGTTGCCCATTTTTTCGATGTAGAAATCGCGCTCCTCGTCGGTGAAGGCGTAGTACTGCTCTTTGCTCTTGCCGGTCGCACGGTAGACCCTGTAAAGCGGAGGCTGGGCGAGAAAGACGTGCCCGTTCTCGAGCAGAGGTCTCATGTGCCGGTAGAAGAACGTCAGGAGAAGTATTCTGATATGCGAGCCGTCGACGTCGGCGTCCGCCATAATGACGATCTTGCCGTAACGGAGCTTTTCGAGATTGAACTCCTCGCCTATGCCGCAGCCGAGCGCCTGGATTATCGGAATGAGCGAGAGATTGCCGTAGACCTTGTCCGGTCTGACCTTTTCGACGTTGAGGACTTTACCGCGCAGGGGCAGGATCGCCTGATATCTCGGGTCGCGTCCGTCCTTGGCGGAGCCGCCGGCGGAGTCGCCCTCCACGAGATAGAGCTCGGTGAGCTCTCTGTTCTTGTCCTGACAGTCTGCGAGCTTGCCGGGGAGACTCGAGCCCTCGAGAACGGATTTGCGGCGGGTGTTTTCGCGCGCCTTCCGCGCGGCCTCGCGCGCCTGCTGAGCCGTCGTCGCCTTGTCGAGGATCACCCTGGCTTCCGCCGTGTGCTCCTCCATATATTCGGTGAGCTTTTCGTAAACGACTTTGTTCACAAAGCCCTTCATGGCCTCGTTTCCGAGACGTCCCTTGGTCTGCCCTTCGAACTCGGCGTTCTGAAGCCCGACCGAGATTACGGCCGTCATGCCCTCGGAGGCGTCGTCGAACGTGAGGTTCTTGTCATCAGGCTTTAAGAACTTGAGCTTTCTCGCGTATTCGTTTATGACCTTCGTCACGGCGGTGCGGAAACCGGTCTCGTGCATTCCGCCGTCGGGGGTCACTATGTTGTTTGCGTAAGACACTATGAGCGGATCGTAGCTGTCGGTATAGTTCATGGCAATCTCGCAGGAGGTGTACTCCTTGTTCACCGACATGTATATCTGACCGCTTATTATCGGATTGTTGTGATTTGCCGAGTTGAGATAATCCACGTATTCGCGGATCCCGCCCTCATAGTGAAGCGTTTCCTCGACGACCTCTCTGTTCTGGTCGTCGAGACACCGCTCGTCGCGGAATATTATCTTTATCCCGGCGTTGAGAAACGCCTGCTCCCTCAGACGGCGGAGCAGGGTCTTGTAATCAAACGTCGTCGTCACGCGGAAGATCTCCGCGTCGGGCTTGAACCTGTCGTACAGCCCGTGCTCTTCGGTTTCCCTGATGAGCTTGTATTCGGACGCGACGTTGCCGCGCTCGAACCTCTGCCCGTAGCATTTCCCGTCGCGGGAATCCTCGTAGCAGAACCATTCCGAAAGGGCGTTTACGACGGAGGATCCGACGCCGTGCAGACCTCCCGAGACCTTGTAGCCCTTCCCGCCGAACTTTCCGCCGGCGTGGAGCACGGTAAACACGACCTCTGGGGTCGGTTTGCCTATTTCCTCCTTGATCCCGGTCGGGATCCCGCGCCCGTTGTCCCTCACCGAGACCGAGCCGTCATCATGAAGCGTGACGAGTATCTCTGTGCAGTATCCGGCGAGCGCCTCGTCTATCGAGTTGTCAACTATCTCGTAAACGAGGTGGTGAAGCCCTTTTTCCGAGGTCGAGCCGATATACATGCCCGGCCGCATACGAACCGCCTCGAGCCCCTCGAGTACGGTTATGTCGCTTTCGCTGTATTCTTCGCTTTTTATGTTTTCAAGTTCGACGTTGTCCATTTTATTCCCGTTCCATGCCGTTTATCATTGTTAAAAACGTTCTCGCGGCGCGCTCCGCCGCCATTTCGGTAAACGCCGGAAAATCCTCCGCCGCCTTTCCGTTTCCGTTGTCGGATATCGCCCTGATGATCGCAAACGGGATCCCGAGGAGATACGCGGTCTGTCCGACCGAACCGCTTTCCATGTCGCAGGCGATCGCACCGAACAGGTCCCTTATGCGTTTTGCCCTTTCGCGATCCGCGATGAAGCTGTCGCCCGTCGCGATTATTCCGCGCTTTATTCTTATCCCGTTTTCAAGGGCAGCCCGGCAGAGCCGGTCCGAAAGCTCCCCGTCGGCTTGTATTTCAGTAATGTTGAGACCCGAGATCATGCCGACCGGGTCGCCGATCGGAGAAGTGTCGTAATCGTGCTGTACCACCGAGGAGGCGACGACGGCGTCGCCCGGCTCGAGCCCGGGATCGATCCCCCCGGCGACTCCCGAGTTGACAAGAGCGCACACGCCGTATTTTTCGACCATCAGGGTCGCGCATATCGCCGCCGAAACCTTTCCGTACGCTCCGCATCCGACGGTCACGCGCGTATTCCCTATAACGCCCGACGTGACAGTGAGACAGCCGGTCGTTTCGGTCACGCTCTTTTCCATCGCGGCGATTATGTGCCGCGCTTCGGGCTCCATCGCGCATATAACGCCGATCCCGCATTTTTTATCAGTAAATCGCATAAACAGATTTCCGTTTCCGCAAGTATAATGATTTTTTTACCCAGCCGTATAGACCGTCAGAAAAACTCCCTGTCGAGTGGTATGCCGAGCTTTTCGAGATATCCGGCGCGTTTCCCGATCTCGTTCCTGTATCTGAACGGCTCCGCGGCCGTCCTTAACGATTCTGCCGGGGACCTCGTGAACACGCACCTGAACAGACGTACTATCCACGCGACGGGCAGAAGATACGGCCGTCCGTTCAGCCATCCGCAGTATCCGAAAAGTCTCATCTGCCTGTACGGCGGGAACAGGCGTCTGAAAAATATCCTGACCGGACCCGCGCCGTCCGAGGCGTTCTTTGCGCTGAAAAGCAGCCCGTTTTCCGAGTTCTGCCTGCCGAAGACCCCGCCGCTCATCACTTCGTCCCCGAGCCGGCCGGACACTTCGGGGTCGGTCTCTCCGGCGCTGTACGGCGCCGGGGTGCCGAACCATTTTTCGGTCAGCCCGAAGGCGTAGGCGGCAAAGGTCGAAAAGCCCCGATTTTCAATGAGATCCCGGACCCGCTCTCCGTCCGTTCCTCCGGTTTTCAGGAATACCGCGAGGTCGAGGAACTGTCTTATCCCGCAGCCCGTCTCCTTGATGTGGTTAGCAAGATGGGCGATGAGATAGACCAGATGTTCGTTTCTGTCGGGAATGCTCTCCCCGGCGGAGCCCTCCGGGGGTTCCTTTATCCCGGTGTCGGACGAGCCGGCAGCCTTTACGTCGACCGAGCAGGTGGCGTTTTCGTAAGATACCGTGTCGCCCGTGCGGGACGTTTCGCGCCAGCCGAGAGTTTTCAACAGGTTTTCAACAGACCTGCGCTCGTCTTTTGATATTATTATGTCGATGTCTCCCATGACCCGGAGCTCGGGTACGGGGTATTCTTCCGCAATAAGGATTCCCTTGACGGGAATGAACCACAGCCCGGCATCACGAAAAGCGTTTTTGAGCTCTTCGTAGTTCTCCCGCCGTCTGACGTACTCTGCGGCGCAGGAGCCGAGGGACGAAACGAGAACGTTTTCCTCGTCGCCCGAATATCTGTCCCCGAGCTGTGCGGTCACGAACCCGGAGAGCCCGTGTATCGCCGCAAGGACGGCGAGCCCGTGAAGCTCGTCGCCGCCCGCGCCCTCCGTCGGACGACGGTTTATATGGTCACGGAGCAGGCGGATAAGAAGCGACTGCGCCCCCGTCATGACCCGTTCTCCTCAAGATAGCCGAGCTCCGAAAGCCCGGCAAAAAACTCGACGGCGTCGGAGGCGCCCGTTTCAAGCGCGGCCAGGCGGGTGTCCCCCAGCCGCAGCGTCGCCTCGGCGAGCGCCGCGCCGTTTCCCGTCAGGAGAACGGCGTCCGGGACTTTCCCGTATGCGGCGCGCCCGGCAACGAGAAAGTCGCGCCCGAGGAGCCTTACGTATTTTATTCCGTCAATGAATTTCACGTCAGTATTTGCTTATGGGGAGGGAGTCGTCGTCCGTCCCTTTTCTTATCGCCAGGACGGTCAAGGTGTAGGAATAATCGGGCGACACCTTGACGGTGACCTTGTCCCCGACTTTTTTCCCGAGCAGCGCCTTTCCCATCGGCGATTCCTTTGAGATACAGTTTTTCGTGACGTCGTTTCTCAGGGTCGTGACTATCCTCACCGTCCCGTCCTCGTCATCCTCGATATAATGGACGTCGACTTCGTCGAAAAGCCCGACCTCGTCCGATTTGGAGTCGACCTTTATGACGACGGCGCTCTTTATCATCTCCTCGAGATATGCGATCCTCGTTTCGTTGGCGCGGAACTCACGCCTTGCGCTGTGATATCCGTCGTTTTCGCTGAGATCTCCCTGTTCCTTTGCCGCCTTGACCATCGCCCTGAGCCTGGGCGCGATCTCGTTTTTGCGGTACTCGATCTCCTCGCGCATCTTTTTTATATCTATTTCAGTAAGTTCGTCTCTCATTTTATCCTATCTTCCTCTGAAAGCGCCGATTACCGCGCCCACAATGACGATCCCGATTATGACGACCGCCACGGGGTACATTTTCGCAAAAACCACGAGGTCGGCGATCCTGTCGGCAAAAAAACCGCCGATCCCGGCTGATCCGCCGGAAACGCTGCTTATAACCACGACTGCAACGACGGCGAGAACAATGACAAGCGCGATTATCGCGCAGCCGCGTCCGCCTCCGTCCTTTTTGTTGTCAGCCATTTCTGTTTACAGCGGTCTGCATCTCGTCAAACCGCTCCTCCATCTCCTTGACGAGCCTGAACTGAGTACGGCAACGGTCGAGATTCTGACCCTCCCGGCTGACCGAAAAATACGTGTCTCCGTTCAGATAGTCCGTCAGGAATCTCATGCCGCATTCAAGCGTAAGGAGCCGGCAGGAGAACGGAAGGAGACCGATCTCTTTTTCGGTAAGATCTCCCCCGCATTCCTCAAGGAATCCCTCGGCAAACGCCCGGTAGTTCTCCATGCTGAAATGCATTTTTGTAAGATCCCGCTCGTCCTCGTCGGCGGTCGCCGCGCAGAACCTTACGGCGTCCCCGAAATCGTAGTGAACGAGACCCGGCATGACTGTGTCGAGGTCTATCATGCAGAGCGGCTCGCCCGTCTCCGTGTCAAAGAGGACGTTGTTGAGCTTTGTATCGTTATGAGTGATCCTGAGCGGAAGCTCGCCGGTCTTTATCAGCGAGGTGAGCTTCGTCGTTTCGTCTTTTCTGGCTCTCACGAAGGCGATCTCCGGCTTAACGTCCTTCGCCCTGCCGGCGATATCCTCCGAAACCGCTTTTTCAAACGCTTCGTACCGCTTCCCCGTGTCGTGGAAATCCGGAATAGTCTCGACGAGCTTTGACGGGTCGAGATCCGCGACCCATTTCTGGAAACGTCCGACCGCCCTGCCGAGCGCGCCGGCAAGCTCCGGTCTCTCCGCCCTGTCGTGCGATTCCGACTTTATGAACCTCATGGCGCGCCAGACGCCGCTTTCGTTCTCAACGAAACTCCGCCCGTCATCCGTCGTGAGGATCGCCATCGTCGCGCGGTCGGGGTCCTGTCCCGCGGATATCGCCTTTTCCCTGATGTGCTTCGTGACCTCTGAAATATTGGACATCAGCCCCGCGGTGTTTTTGAATACCGACGTGTTCACGCGCTGAACAATATATTTTTTTCCGGTCTCCGAAACGACGAGAAACGTCTTGTTGATATGCCCGCTTCCGTACGGCTCGAAAAATCTCATTCCCTCGATCTCGGGGAACCGGGAAACCACGTCTTCGAGCTCCCGCTTCAAAGTATCGTCACACATTACGCGCTTTTTTCCTCTTTTCTTTCTGTCTGCCACCGCGCTTTCTCCGCCGCAGCGCTGTCCGAGCCGGACGACGTATTTTTTATAAAACTCTTCGAATCTTCCTTCGTCGAGCGCGTCGCGGATCTTACGCATCAGTTCGTTGTAAAAATACAGATTGTGAAGTACGCAGAGCCGCATTCCGAGCATCTCGTTCACCTTCAGAAGGTGGCGGATATACGCCCTCGAATAGTCCCGGCACGCCGGGCAGCCGCACGATTCGGAAATCGGCCGCGGATCCTCGCGGAAAGCCTCGTTCAGGATGGTGAGCTTTCCCTCCCATGTGAAGAGGTTCCCGTGCCGCGCGTTGCGGCTCGGCATCACGCAGTCAAAGAAATCAACGCCGCGGTATACCGCCTCGAGGATGTTCACCGGCGTTCCGACGCCCATCAGGTACCTCGGCTTGTCCTTCGGGGCAAAGGGCTCGACGGCTTCGATTATCTCATACATCTCCCCGGCGGTCTCCCCGACGGCGAGCCCGCCTATGGCGTATCCGTCGCAGGGGACCTCCGAGATCCGTTTCATGTGATCCACGCGCAGATCGGGATACGTGCAGCCCTGATTTATGCCGAAAAGCATCTGTTCGCGGTTTATTGTGTCCGGCAGTCCGTTCAGACGGTCGAGCTCGGCCCTTGATCTGAGAAGCCAGCGATAGGTCCTTTCGCACGACTTTTTTGCGTAACCGTACTCCGCCGGGTTCTCGACGCATTCGTCGAACGCCATGGCGATCGTCGAGGCGAGATTCGACTGGATCCTCATCGACTCCTCCGGCCCCATGAAGATGCGCTTTCCGTCTATGTGCGAATTGAAGCTCACGCCCTCTTCGGTGATCTTACGGAGCTTAGCCAGGGAAAAGACCTGAAATCCGCCCGAATCGGTGAGGACCGGCCTGTCCCAGTTGAAAAACTTATGTATCCCCCCGAGCCGCCTTATGAGATCGTCCCCCGGACGGATATGAAGGTGATAAGTGTTGGATAGCTCGACCTGACATCCGATCTCCCTGAGGTCGGCCGTCGAGACGCCTCCGCGTATCGCCGCGCTCGTTCCGACGTTCATGAAGACCGGCGTTTCTATCGTGCCGTGAGGCGTGACGAACCTTCCGCGACGGGCGCGGCCCTCCGTCCTTAAAAGCGTGAATCCGTAACTTGCGTCGCTCATTTCAGGTCCCTGTGCCTTTTCTTTATCCTGATAACGTCCCGCAGGACGCGCAGAGAGTCCGTCACTGGGTTGACCTTTGAGCCGCGCTCCCTGTTGTGAATTATCTTTGCCGGATATTCCCCGACCTTGTAACCAAGCCTGTCGGCCACGATGAGCATTTCAAGGTCAAAGGCAAATCCGTCGACGGTACAGCGCGAGAAAATATCCCTCGCCGCCCCGCTCCTCAGACATTTAAGCCCGCACTGCGAGTCCGAATATCTGAATCCGGCAAACAGTCCGATTATCTTGACGAAGACTTTTGACATCAGCCGGCGGAGCTTCGTATAGCCCGAATACCCGTCCTCGGCGAGGGCGCGCGAGCCGATCTCGATATCGTTTTCGCCGATCGCCCCGTATATTCCGACGACGGCGTCGGTGCCGTACGCGAGGTCACAGTCCGTGTATACGATGTGTTCTCCCCGGCAGAGCGGTATGCCGTATCTCACGGCGCCCCCCTTGCCGCGGTTTTTTTCATATCCCTCTGCCCGGACTCCGGGCAGGCCTTCGTCAGTGAGTATCTTCCGGCAGCCGTCCGTGCTGCCGTCGTCAACGAAAACTATCTCCCATTCGCCGTCGTCAAAACAGGCGGAAAGCGCCGCCGAAAGCCGTTTTGCGCAGTCGGCGACGAGCTCTGCCTCGTTGTACATCGGTATAAGAACGGATAGTTTCATTTTTTCTTCTCTGTTTTTTTATGCGGCGCAACTGCTTTCTTGCCTTCCCCTTTTGAAACGCATAGAGCCGTACTATTTCTTGCCTTCCCCTTGAGGGGAAGGTGGGCGGCGGAGCCGCTCGGATGAGGTGGAAAGAAGCGCTTTAAACCCTACGATAATTCTGTGCGCTTCCCAACACCTCATCACCGCCTTCGGCGGAGCTTCTCCTCGAGGAGAAGCCGAGACAAAGTTTAGCCTCTGCGTTCAAGCGGGGAAGCCGAGGGTTGGCGTTCGTTTTCAAAAATACTTTCTGTCGAGCGAACGGAGCTGTATCGCCTCTGCGACGTGCTTCGCTCCTATCAGCTCCTGTCCGTCGAGATCGGCGACCGTCCTCGCCACGCGAAGGATCCGGTCGTGACCCCTTGCCGAGAGCCCCATACTGTCAAACGCCCCGCGAAGGATCCTCGAACCGTTGTCGTCAAGCCTGCAGAACCGTCTGATCTGTCCGGGGGTCATTTCCGAATTTGAGTGTATCGGGTCGGGCTCCGATGAAAAACGCCTGACGGCGATCTCTCTCGCCTTCTCGACCCTTTCGCGAATCTCCTCGGACGTCTCGGTCTTCGACCTGTCGGAAAGCTCGTCGAACGACAGCTGTCCGACCTCCACCTGTATATCGATCCTGTCGAGCAGAGGTCCGCTTATGCGTCTCATATAAGCGCGGATATCGTCGGCTTTGCAGGTGCAGCGTTCGGTGCCGTAATAACCGCATCTGCACGGGTTCATCGCCGCGACGAGCATAAACGCACATGGAAAGGTTATCCTTCCCGACGCCCTCGTTATCGTCACACGCCGGTCTTCGAGCGGCTGCCTGAGCACCTCGGTCGCGGTTTTCGAGAACTCCGGGAGCTCGTCGAGAAACAGCACTCCGTTGTGCGCAAGAGAGATCTCCCCGGGCTGGGGATACGTCCCTCCACCGGCAAGAGCCACCGGGGACAGCGTGTGGTGAGGCGACCGAAACGGTCTCGACGTGACGAGCGAAACGCCTTCCGGCAGAATGCCGGCGACGCTGTGGAGCTTCGTCGTTTCTATCGCCTCGTCAAACGTGAGCGGGGGCATGATCGTAGGCAGGCGCTTCGCGAGCATGGACTTCCCCGTCCCGGGAGGTCCGATGAGAAGGACGTTGTGTCCTCCGGCGGCCGCGATCTCAAGCGCTCTTTTCGCTCTCTGCTGCCCCTTGACGTCTGAAAAATCGAGCGTCCCGTGCCTGACTTCGTTTTCGAAAAGCGCCGAGTCGAACGATACCGGCTCGAGCTTTCTGCCTCCGCAGAAAAACCCGATCAGCTCGTCGACGTTGCTTACGCCGTATATCTCGGCTCCCGAGGTGACCGACGCCTCGCCGGCGTTGGCCTTCGGGACAAATATCCTTTTTTTGCCGTCCTTTACCGCGGAAAGGCACATGCAGAGCACGCCGTTGACCGGACGTACCTCCCCGGAAAGGGAAAGCTCGCCGATAAAACAGCAGTCGTCGGTATCCCCGAAGTTTTTGAGCCCCGAGCTGCCGAGTATCCCGATAAACATCGCGAGATCGTACGACGATCCCTGCTTTTTCCTGTCCGCCGGAGCGAGGTTTACGGTTATCTCCGCGTCCGGAAATTCAAATCCGCAGTTTTCGGTGACGGCCCTTATCCGTTCCTTCGCCTCTTTCACGGCAAGGTCCGGAAGACCGACGACCTCGAAGCGCGCCATCCTCCCGGTACAGTTGCACTCGACGGTGACCGGGAATCCCTCTACGCCGTTCAGCCCCGCGGAATAGACCGTTTTAAGCATTTTTCGTATTGTTTTCCGCCTCGTCGGTCACCTCGACCGGCTCGGCGTCTTCCGTTTCGCCCGATTCTTCGAGCACGGCGAGGGAACTCACGCGCCCGTCGCCCGTCTTCATGACGCGCACGCCGGAGGCGCTCCTGCCTATGTTGGATATACCGCTGACGGGCGTGCGGATCATTACCCCGGTGTCGGTTATCACGAGAATATCGTCGGTGTCGGCAACCTCGGCGATCGCCACGACTTTTCCGGTCTTTTCGCCGATCTTATGACATCTCATACCCTTGCCGCCGCGGGCGTGGGCAGTGAATTCGTCAAAATCGGTTCGTTTGCCGTAGCCGTTTTCGGTCACGGTGAGAAGAGCCTTGCCCTCCCTCACGACGGCGACGCCGATTATCTCGGCCTCGTTCTCACGGAGGCGCATTCCCCTGACTCCCGTCGCGGTACGGCCCATCACGCGAATGGAGCCTGCGCGGAAGCGGAGCGCGTACCCGTCGGACGTCGCCATGACGAGCTCGTCGTCGTCTTCCGTCAGGCCGACGAACACCAGCTCGTCGCCTTCTTTCAGACTCACGGCGCGCTTTCCGGCTTTGTTGTTTCTTTCAAAGTCGGAGAGAGAGCATCTCTTTATCGTGCCGTTCTTTGTGACCATCGTGAGACTGAGCGTCTCGTCAAAGCCGGGGACCGAGATCATCGAGGTGATCTTCTCGCCGTCGGTGAGCCCGACGACGTTCGCCGCGTAGCTGCCCTTCGAGGTTCTCGTCGCCTCGGGTATCATATACGCCTTGCAGGAGAATACCTTGCCGAGGTTAGTGAACAGCATGAGAACGGAGTGGGAGTCGACCGCCGCGACCTTGTCGACGACGTCGTCCTCCTTGGTGTTCATTCCGATTATTCCCTTGCCGCCGCGTCTCTGCGCGCGGTAAACGTCGGCCGGCAGGCGCTTTATGTATCCGTCCTTCGTGAGGGTCACAACGGCGGTGTGGCGCTCTATGAGGTCCTCGTAAAGGATCTCTTTTTCCGCCGCCACGATGTCGGTGAGACGCGGATCCGCGTACTTGCGCTTTATTTCAAGCATCTCGTCCCTGATGATCTGCCTGACCTTTCCGGGGTCGCCGAGTATCCCGACGTATTCCCCGATCTGTTCCCTGACCTTTTCAAGCTCGTTTTCGGTCTTCTGTCTTTCAAGTCCCGTGAGCTTGCCGAGGGTCATATCGACTATCGACTGCGCCTGGATCTCGCTGAGACCGAATCTCTCGGAGAGCGTCGCCTTCGCCGTTATTATCGAATCGGAGGTCTTCATTATCTCGACGATCTCGTCGATGTGCCCCAGCGCGATAATATAGCCCTCGAGAATATGTGCGCGGGCTCTCGCCTTTTTAAGGTTGAACTCCGTGCGCGCGGTGACGACCTGCTCCTGATGCTCTATATACCTGTCAAGGACCTGAGGAAGCGTCAGGATCTTCGGCTCGCCGTTTACTATCGCGAGCATATTGACGGAACAGGTGTCCTGAAGCCGGGACATCCTGTAGAGCTGGTTGAGTATCACCTCTCCGTTCGCGTCGCGGCGGTAATCAATGACTATCCTGATCCCGCCCTCCTTGTTCGAGAGGTCGCGTATATCGGTGATCCCGTCTATTCTGCGGTTCTTGACGAGATCGGCAATGTTTTCGATAAGCGCGGATTTTGCGAGCATATAGGGCACGTCCGTCACGGTGATCGTGCGCTTTTCCTCGTCTATCGACACGGTCGCCCTGACCATTATGCGGCCTCGGCCGGTGGTGTACGCCTCGGCTATGCCGTTAACGCCGTAAATGGTCCCCTTCGTCGGGAAATCCGGGCCCTTTATATATTCCATAAGCTGCGGGACCGTGCAGTCGGGGTTTTCCATACGGAAAATCGTGCCGTCTATGACCTCGCCGAGATTGTGTGGCGGAATATTCGTCGCCATACCGACGGCGATACCCACGGCTCCGTTTACGAGAAGATTCGGGAACCTCGACGGCAGAACGGACGGTTCGTCCCTCGTGTTGTCGAAGTTCTTGTCCATTTTGACGACTTCCTTGTCGAGATCCGCCATCATCTCCTCGGCGATCGTCGCGAGACGCGCCTCGGTATAACGGTAGGCCGCCGGCGGGTCTCCGTCGACGGTACCGAAGTTTCCGTGCCCTTCAATGAGCGGATATCTGTAAGAGAAGCTCTGCGCCATTCTGACGAGAGACCCGTAAACGGCGGCGTCTCCGTGAGGATGGTAACGTCCGAGGACGTTGCCGACCGTCGTCGCGGCTTTTCTGAACGGATTGTCGTGGGTGAGATGGTCCTCGTACATTGAATAGAGAATCCTTCTCTGCCCGGGCTTCATCCCGTCGCGCACGTCGGGAAGGGCGCGCGATACGATGACGCTCATCGCGTACTGGATAAAAGAGTTTGAGACCTCCTTCTCCATACCTATATCGACGATCTTCTGTTCGGGAAATTCGTAATCAATTATCTCGTCTTTTCTTGCCATTTCAGTTTATGATCCTTGCTGTTTATACGTTATGTGTCTGTTTTTCAAAGGTCCCGCCCGAGACCCCGAATATGTCGGCGCCTCGTTTTATGAGTTCTCCGAGCGCCTCGTTTTTTCCGACGTCCACGTTTTCGCACGACGTGACGAAGACCTGCTTTTCCTCAAATGAATCGAGCAGAAATTTTCTGCGGTCCTCGTCGAGGGCGATCAGCAGATCGTCGAGGAGAAAGACCGGGCGGTCGCCGGTTTTTTCATATATGATCTCGCCTTCCGACATCCTCATGGCGAGCGCGAGCGTTCTCTGCTGTCCCTGGGAGCCGAATTCCCGGCCGTCCCTCCCGTTCAGTTCGAGCGTGAGGTCGTCTCTGTGTATCCCGTAAAGCGTCATGCCGGCCCTCACCTCGGCGTCGAGATTTTCGCCGAGCTGTTTAAAAAATTCGTCTTTTTCACGGAAAGCCCGGCATCTTACGGTGGCGCTTTCCCGTCCGTGCGTCATGTCTGATACGGTTTTGCCGACGGTATCTGACAGCAGCGAGCAGTATTCGACTCTTTTCCGTGAAATAAAGCTCGCGTCCTCGGACAGCATTTCGTTCCACGGGGCAAACGCGGCGGGATCCGGCGCCCTGCGGCTTTCCCTGAGCTTTTTCTGGGCTTCTCTCAGCATCGCGTTTCTTTGTTCAAGAACTCTGCCGTAGTGCTGGAGTTTTCTCAGGTATGACGTATCGGTGCCCGAGACGGCCATGTCGAGAAATCTTCGTCTTTCCCCGGGGCCGCCGGTAACGAGGGACAGATCGCCCGGCGAGAACAGCACGGCGCGGAATCTTCCGAAAAGCTCGGACAGTCTCGTTATCCTTACGCCGTTTACCGTGACGGATTTCTGCACGGCTCCGTTTTCCTTCAGATACCTGACCGAAACGGTGTTTTTTCTGCCGTTTATCTCCCATTCGGAGGTAACGTCACAGAAATCCTCGCCGTATTTTATGAGACTCGCGTCGTGTTTCGTCCTGAACGCTCTTCCCGTCACGGGAAGATACATAGCTTCGAGCAGATTTGTCTTGCCCTCGGCGTTCTTGCCGTGAAAGACCGTTGTCGCCGGCCCGAATTCGAGCTCGGTCTTCCCTATGTTTCTGAAATTCCTGACCGATATTTTTTTTATGATCATCCCTTGACGTCAGGGGAGCCTGACCGGGAGCACGAGCATAGTGAAATGTTTGTTCTGGCTTTCATAAAGCGGCTCTATGAGCATTCCCATGAGGGGGCTCGTGAGCGAAAGCTTGACGTTCTCCGTATCCGTATTCTTTATGGCGTCGTAGAGAAGACGGCAGTTGAAGCCTATCTCGATCTCGTCGCCGTCGTGATCCGTAGGAATCTCGTCGTTTATCCGTCCGACGGTCGACTGTGAGAACAGAGTAAGAGTATCCTGTCTGAAATCGCAGATCACGGCGGGCTTTACCTGCCCCTGAACCTTTTCCTCGGTTATGAACATAGCCCTTTCGAGAGAGGATATGATATCGTTCGAGTTCAGGACCACGAAGGTCTTCGGCGCCTTCGGAAGGAATCTCTCGTAGTCAAGGTAATTCGCGTCGATCACTCTCGTGAAAACCGTAAAGTTTTCAAACAGGAAAATGACGTGCTTAACGCCGATTATGACTCGTATTTCCTTGTCTGTGTCGTTGAGAAATCTGAGGACCTCCCCGACCGATCTTCCCGGGATTATCACGCTGAAATTAAGTTCTTTTTCCCCGTTTCCCGAAAGAGTGTTTTTCTCAGAATATATCGCGATCCTGTTTCTGTCGCATGATACGGCGACGATCTCCTCGCTGTTTACCTTGAAGAACAGACCGTTCAGCTCGGGCTTTTCACTGTTTTCGGCGATCGCGAACTGAGTTTTGGCAAACATGTTCTTGAGGGTCTTCTGACTTATCTTAAAAGTCCGGTCGCCCATGAAATCGGGGAATACCGGGAACTTGTCGCCCGGAAGAGCCGAGAGCTCCATCACCGATCTTCCTCCCGAGATGACGACCCTGAGACTCTTTTCGTTAACGGCTATCGTTATCGTTCCCTCCGGCATGGTCTTTATGACCTGAACGAGGCGGGAGGCGTTTATGGCGTAGCATCCCGGCTCTTCGACGCGGCAGCCCATTTCCTTAACGAAACCTTTTTCGAGATCGTACGCCTTTATCTCGCATTTGTCGGTCCCTATCGTATTGAAGAGTATCCCCTCGACAACGTCTATCGTGCCTTTTCTTGACGCAAAGCCGGACGCGGGAACAACGGCGCCGAGAATCGTTTGTTTGTCAGCTGATATTTTCATGTGTTTTCCTTTCCGTAAGGGGCGTTCGCCCCGCCCAGTAAAATAGATATATATTATCAGTTTCATAATCATTAGTGATGTTGAAACTGTGGAAAGCGGCGCTTTTTTGCCGCGACTAACGGTAAAACGCCGGAAAGATCCGCATATAACGGTCTTTAATTATCAACAGAAATGTTGAAAAGGTCTGTTGCGTTTTTCCGCGTAATGTTGATAACTCAGGTTTTTGTTATCTCCTTTGAAAGAGCGGAGATCTCGTCCGAGAAGATTCTGTCGTTTTCTATCCTCTTCTCGACTGTGTCGATCGAACTTATAACCGTCGAATGATCCCGCCCGACCATGCTCCCGATCGCCGGAAGGGACATATTCGTGTATTTTCTCATAAGATAGCAGCAGACGTGCCGCGCGAGGGCGATATTCTGTCTGCGCGCTTTTCCCTTTATCTCCTCCTGCGTCACGCCGTATTTTTTCGCGACGATGTTCATTATCCGTTTTGACGTCACCTTGACCGTGACGGCGGGGGTTATTTTGTCGGAAATACACTCGATAGCCATATCGAGATTTATCTCGCTCCCGGTGAGGAGGTGTTTTGCGGATATTCTTTTTACGGCGCCCTCGAGCTGTCTGACGTTTGATTTAAGATTTTCCGCTATATAAGACGTGACGTCGTCGGGAAGATCGAGATTTATGCTCTGCGCTTTTTTCTTGACGATCGCGCAGCGGAGCTCGTATTCCGGCGGATTGATGTCGACCATCAGACCGGATTCGAATCTCGTCGTCAGCCGTTCCTCGAGAAGTTCGATATCCTTCGGCGGTCTGTCGGACGCAAGTATTATCTGTTTTTTGTTCTGATACAGATCGTTGAAGGTATGGAAGAACTCTTCCTGGGTCGCCTTTTTTCCCGCGATAAACTGTATATCGTCTATCAGCAGAACGTCGCAGGTCCTGTATTTTTCATGAAATTCGTTCGTGTTGCGGTCGGCGAGCGCCTGGATAAGCTGATTTGTAAAATCGTCGCCTTTTACGTAAACGAGACGTGCGTCGGGAAAATTCGACGACATCTTTCCCGCTATTGCGTAAAGAAGATGCGTTTTTCCGAGGCCCGAGGGCCCGTAAATGAACAGCGGATTGTATACCTTTCCGGGGTTGTCCGAAACCGCGTTCGCGGCGGCGGCCGCCAGCTCGTTTGATTTTCCCACGACGAAATTCTCAAACGTATATTCAAAGACGTTCGGTATCGAAGATCCCCCGTGCCGGTTTCCGTCATCGAGGTTAACGTAAATATCGGGTTTGTCGTCTCCCGTTATGTCGACTTTGACAAGCCCGGAACGCGCCACGTTTTTTGCCGCCTGTCTTTCCTTTTCTTCTTCACGGGAACGTATTTCGATACTTTTCAGCGGTTGACCGAGCAGTTCGGCAAACGTTTCCGATATCATTTCGCGGTATCTCGTCGAAAGGATCAGTTTTTTAAAATCAGTCGTCGTGATTATTACGGCCCTGTCGACTGTCAGGAGAGTGAGAGACGAATCGTCGAACCAGAGGCGCATTACCTCGTCTATCAGCGAATATTTGTTTTTGATCGCCGATCTGAATTCATTCCAGAACGCCGCAAGAGATCTGTCGTTTACGTTTGACATCAGACCGCTCCAATTTCTTTAATATAATAATTATAACATAATATAATTGATAAGTCAACATACGGCGTAACGCGAACGTAAAAAAACCGGAGGCAGCGCCTCCGGAAATAAGTAATTCATATCAGTCTGTTTTTTCGGATTCTCTCGCGCGGATCGCGACGATGAATCCGTCGACGTTGTTTCCGCTCACCGTGTATTCGCAGTTTGTCGGGACCGGCACCGAAGTATCTCCGTTATCCGTCGCCGGGACGAAATAGCAGAGATAATCCCATCCGTCTGCGCATCCGATGAGCATCGGAGTACTGAACGGATATGACGAGCGCATCTCGTCAAGATACTCTTCGAGACACAGACCGTTGTTCATGATATATGTCGCGTGAGGGATCCCTACGTAGCGGAGCTGATCCGGGATTGAGTATCCCGTGATCTCGTGTGAATACGACGGATATCTCATGATGAACCCGTAGTTCGCCATGTTGTTTTTAAGCCACAGACCGGCCGCCGAGTTTCTTGAAATGAAGGAGTCCTCGATCGTTCCGTCGGAGTTCATCTGTCCGAACGAGAAGGTCGTTCCGAGATGATAGTCGGAGCAGCCCGGCTTTGCCGCCGTGTCGGGATACGACTCAAACAGACTTGCCTGATCGTCGTATGAACGGTACGTACTGTAAAGCATCGCCGAGGTGATTTTCGTTTTGGTCGAAAAATCTCTCATCATGTCGCGCAGATGATAGACCACGTCGAGCCGGAGAATGCGGTATTTGTTTCTCAGAACGTAATAATGACCGAATTTCCCGCTCGCGTCGTCTCCGCCGTAAAGATACTTGCTGTTTATTACGGTGATGAGAAAATCCTCTCTGTTGGCTATATCGTCGTAAACCAGATTTGAGATAAGGTCTTTTGACATCGTGTCCGATTCAAGCAGACCGAGCGTTCCGCCATCGGGAGTTATCGATTCAAAATCCCCTATGGACTTTACGGTCTTTACCTTCGGGAAGACGTATTCGTGTTCCGCGTCGAGGAGAAGAAGGTCGCCCTTTCTCACGTCCGAATACGGGAGGGTGACCCTCGTGTATTCAATATTTGTCGGCATACCGCGTTCGGTCTCCGTCGTAGCGTCTGTCGTTGTATCGGAAACGTCGGATACGTCGCCCGAGATCTCCGCCGTGTCCGTGTCCGTGACCTCGTCCCTGCCTCTGAAAAGTCCCATCCCGGCGAGGGACATGACAAAGAGCGCCCCGCCGATAAGCACAATCAGGACGAGAAGAAGTATCCAGAGATTTTCGTGTTCCCCGGGTTTGTGTTTCTTTTTGTATCTTCTTATCGGATCGTAATCGTTCATTTTCCGAGGTCTCAGAACGTTGAGACCGAATCCGCCGAGTCAAGCATTTCGCGTATCTCGGCGGCGCGCTGTTCGCAAAGCTCCTTCATTTCCTTTATCTGACGGGGTTTGAAGCGCGCAAACTCTTCGTCGGTCGGGGCCTTTACCCCCGGGATAAAGGTGGATTTATACATTTTGTCGTTTACGATGGCGTATTTTATGTCCGTCCCCACCATCTTCCCGTTTCTTTCGCACACGAAGATGTTTTCGCGGCCTTCGAGAAGAAAATCGACGGCTGCGGTGCCCATTTTCGTCGCGAGAACGCGGTCGGACAGCGTCGGAGAGCCGCCCCGCACGATGTGCGCGAGCCGGGCGAATTTGGTGTCGATGCCGAGCCCCTTGATCTTCTCATAGAGCTTTTCGGAATATCCGAGCACGCCTTCCGATACGACTACCATGATATTGCGCTTGCCGTGAGCGCGGCAGGCCGATATTTTTTCGAGCAGTTTTTCCTCGGAATAACCGTGGTCCTCAAGGACGACGATGCCGACTGCGCCGCACGCCATGCCGGAGTACGCGGCGATGAAACCGGAATTGCGCCCCATTACCTCGATAACGTTGCAGCGGGCGTGGGATTCGTCGGTTTCACGGAGATTGTCTATGCACTTCATTGTGAAATTCGTCGCGGTGTCGAAGCCGATCGTGCGGTCCGTGCAGGTGATGTCGTTGTCGATCGTTCCGGGGATACCGATGCACGGCAGACCTCTTTCGCAGAGATCCGAGGCGCCGCGGAAGGTCCCGTCGCCGCCTATCGTGACAAGACCGCCGATGCCGAGTTTACGGCAGTTGGCGATTCCCTTCTGCATTGAGGCTTCTTCCTTGAATTCGGGACAGCGCGCGGAAAGCAGCATGGTTCCGCCTCTGCCGACTATGTTCGAGACGTCGAGCGGGCCGAATTTTCTGATCCCGTCGCCGCCTTTTATAAGCCCTTCGTAGCCGCCGTATATGCCGTAGACCTCGAGGCCCTTTGAAAGGCCGTAGCGCACGACGGCTCTGACCGCCGCGTTCATTCCCTGTGAATCGCCCCCCGAAGTCAGGACGCCGATTTTCTTTATCTGTTTTCTTCTGGCCATTTTCGTAACCTTCTTTTGATTTTGCAGTTTTAATAACAGCACATTATATCACTTTTCACGGAAAAAATCAACCCCGCCCGTTTTCCGGTGAAACGTTGCCGGACGCCGCCTCGGGTACGTGAAAACAGTCAAAAGGCTCCGGACGTCCGGAGCGTTGTTTTTTTCATGCGCAATCAAGAAAGATATGCGGGTAGTTCGCCCGCATATCTTAAGAACGTGAAATGCATAAAAGTCAGTTAAAAGGAGAGCATTCTTCAATTACGCCGTCGGAGCAGGTGATTGTGACCGAAAGGTTTTTCCGTGTTCTCCAGTATATTTTCGGGGCGTTTTCAATCAGTGAGTTGAACTCCTCAACCGTTCCGTCATAGGAGATTTTCAGCTCATTGACGCCGTTTTTGTTGTAAGTATACTCCGCGACGGCGTCCGTGTATTGAAGGATCCCGTATGAGAACTCGTCGTCAAGAAAGTTTTCGACCGAATCCGGTATAATATATCGCAGATAACCAGGGTAATTATGACTCGGCGGATAACTGACCGGCGCGTAAAACTCGACGGTCTCAAGCGACAAACAATTAATAAAGCACGAGCTGTTGACTCTGACGTCCGAATTGTATCTTATGTGTTTAAGTCCCGTGCATCCGAAAAACGCGAAGTCGTTGATACTTTCAAGAGACCCCGGAAAAACCAGTTCGTTCAGTGAAACGCAGTTTTTAAAAGCCGAAATGCTTATACCGATAAGCGAATCCGGGAAAACGACCGTTTTCAGCGACGTGCAGTCTTCAAAAGCGGATTCAAAGATGTAACGAACGTTTTTCGGTAACACGATTTTTTCTATAGCCGTGTTTCCCTTAAACGCCTTTTCGTTGATTGACGTGATGTTGTCCGGGAGGATAACCTCTTTTGCTTTAACGTACGACGGAGTCGGAGACGAATCCCAGTCATATCCGCGGTGTGAAAATGCGTAATTCCGTATTTTTTCTGCATTCGGGCATTCAACGACAATCTTTTCGATGTCATACGCGTAGTGGGGGTTTGTGATGAACGGACAGTTGTTAATTCTTTTCCCTTCGGTATAGTACGTACCAGTTCCGTTGCTGATATGCACCCATTCTTCGTCTGTTGCGCCGCCGACGGGCGTGTAAAAATCAACGTCAAACTGCGCCGTAAACGTTTTGTATTTTACGGTAACGGTCGTCGGGCCGCATGGAAGAACCGTACCATCCTCCCAATAATATCCCAAAGCCCAGTTTGTCGGATCATAGTCGTAGCTCAGCCGCTTGTCACCGTATTTTATGGATTCGGACGTCCCGTCAGAATAATTTGCGCTTATCACCAACCCCGCATAGCTGAATTTTTCATTGAAATTAAGAAAAATTACAGGATTTTTTGGACCGCTCTTTATCGATATTCCAGTTAGGGTTCGATTTGAAGTTTCACTCACCTTGTATTTTACAGTATAATCCCCAGAAGAATCATCCCAGCCCTCGACCTTTACGACTTCATCCCATTGCGATTTGCTCCCGCCGTATATAATTGTTTTAAGAGACGCGCAATCCTCAAAAGCGCCAGATTCTATGACAGAAACGGATGATGGGATACTGACCGATTTAAGTGAAGAACACATTCTGAACATATCTTCAGAGAGTGTCTCGATCCCTTCGGGAATAACGACTTCTTCAAGCGAAGTACAATCCATAAATGTCATGCTACCAAAAGTGCACTTCTTTGAACTGATTGTTATTTCTTTCAATGCATAGCATCTCCAGAATGCGTTTTCTCCTATTGAAGAGACCGACGAGGGAATCACTACACTCTCAAGCTCAGTTCTGAGATTTGCAAAAGCCCCTTCCGCAATTCCGGTCACTGAAAGGCCGTTGAATTTAGAAGGTATAACAAAATTCGGATCAACTATAGTTTCAACTCCGGTAACGGAATATGACTTTTTATTCGCGGACAGTTCAAATAAAAATACGTTTTCCGCGGGTTCGGTTTCCTTCGGCTCCGTGGTACCGGGCTCGGAAACGCCGGATGAAACCGGATCCGTTTCGATAAGCGTTTCGCCGCTTATCGGTTCGGTTTCAGTTTCCGTTGCAGATTGACTGACGTCCTGTGTGTTAGCAATGAGACTTGAATCGGGAACGCGCGTCGTATCGCCGTATGCGGACGTTTCCGCGGATTCCGTATGATTTTCGGCGGTTTCCGACGGAACGGCCGCGGGCTGTCTCGCCGGCTGGCAGGACGTCATAAGGATCACCGCCGTCAGCGCGGCGGCAATGAGTATATTACGATTCTTTTTCACTTAATTCTTCCTCCGCTTCGTTTATTTCACTGTATGAAAATCCGAGTCTCAAAAGACGGTTTTTGTTTTTCGGCGTAAGCTCTCCGAGGAGCGACAGGTGAAAACGGCAGTTTTCGGAAAAATCCGCCTCGTCAAAGGGGAGAGCCGAGATGATTTCCGACCCGACGCCTTTTGCGAAAAGCTCGCTTTTAACCCGTCTTTCGCCGTATTTTTTCTCGTAAACGAGGTACGCGAAACGCCTTTCTGCGTACGCTCTGTCGTCGAGCAGCCGTTCTTTTTTAAGCCGCGACAGGGCGTAGAGCGTCTCTTTTTCCGAATAGCCCCTGGCTCTCAGTTTCTGCCTGAGAAGGCGCTCCGTGGAGTCGCTCCACGAAAGAGAGGCGCATCCCGAGCGGTATGCGCGTCTTTCGCCCTCCGTCGCGCCGTCGTCGGCGCTTCCGGGGTCAAATATCAGAAAACCGTTTTCGTCGGTCTTCGGGGATAAAGCCATTATCAGTCGTCGAGAATGAAGGCGTCTGCGTCTTCTCCCGATTCCTCGGCGAGGTCGTCGGCGGGCGCGACCGCCCCTTCCGAGAACTTTTCGCGGACGGCGGCCTCTACGCGCGCGGAGAATCCGGGATCGGATTCCATCATCTCTCTCACGTGTTCCTTGCCCTGGCAGATCCTTTCTCCGCCGAACGAGAACCACGAGCCGCTCTTTTCGATCACGCCCATCGTCAGCGCGACGTCGAGCACCTCGCCCTGCTTGGATATGCCTTTCCCGAAATAGATATCGAAATTGGCGGTCCCGAAGGGCGGCGCGACCTTGTTTTTGACGACGCGGCATTTTGTGTGCGAGCCGATGATGTTCTCGCCCATTTTGATGCTGCCTATGCGGCGGATGTCTATGCGGACCGACGCGTAATATTTGAGCGCGCGGCCTCCCGCCGTCGTTTCGGTCGGTCCCGCTCCGTATCCCGTGTTGATCATATCGCGGAGCTGGTTTATGAAAATGACCGCCGTGTTGGTCTTGCTTATGTTCGCCGAGAGAACGCGGAGAGCCGAGGACATGAGACGCGCCTGGCGGCCCATCGATGCGTCGCCGATCTCGCCGTCGATCTCGCTCCGCGGTGTGAGCGCGGCGACCGAGTCAATTATCAGTATATCAATAGCTCCCGAGCGCACGAGCGCGTCGGCTATCGAAAGCGCCTGTTCGCCGGAATCCGGCTGGGATATAAGCAGATTTTCGATGTCCACCCCGAGATTCTGCGCGTACGTCGGGTCGAGCGCGTGTTCCGCGTCGATATACGCGGCGATCCCGCCCGCCTTCTGCGCTTCGGCGACGCAGTGGAGCGCGAGGGTGGTCTTGCCGGAGGATTCGGGACCGTATATCTCGATTATTCTCCCGCGCGGGATCCCTCCGACGCCGAGCGCGAGATCGAGGTTCAGGGAACCCGTCGGTATCACGTCGACCCTGAATTTCGGGGTGTCGCCCATACGCATGATGGAACCCTTGCCGTTCTTTTTCTCGATTTCCTCGATAGCCTTTTCAAGAGCAGCCGCGCGCAGGTCGCCGGTCTGCTGAGCAACAGACTGCTGAGATTTCTTTTCTTTTGCCATAATGATCTCCCGTTTTGCGTTATATTAGCTTTACAGCCCCGTCTTTTCTTACGTTGAGAACGTACACCGAGTCGGGACCGAAGACCGACTCGAGAGTCTTTTTGTATTCGGAAACGTACTCGTCGGGAACAAACGCCTGGATCGTGCCGGCAAAGCCGCCGCCGTGTACCCTGCTCGCCGTCGGACGCGGAGAGCCCTTCAGCACGTGTTCCGACACCGCGAGCGCGAGGGAAAGCCCCTGTTCGCCCACGTTTTTCGGGGTATAAACGTTCTGAAGCCATTTGAACGAGCTGTTTCCCGAGTTTCCGATACATTTGAGGAACCCGGGGAAGTCGCCCGAGCCGAGCAGATCGGCAGCCTGACCGACGCGCTCGTTTTCATTGATGAAATGGAATGCGCGCAGGAAGGCGCGGTCGCCGCATTTTTGCCGTATTTCGGCCGCTTTTCCGATAAGTTCGTCCGCCGTGACGCCGCGCAGGACATCGGCGCCGAACAGAGCGGCGACCTTTTTCATCTCCGCGGGCACGGAGGAATAGTCGTCGTTCAGATCGGCGTGGTTTCCCCCCGTGTTCGTGATGCAGAGCCGGTATCCGGCGTCCGAGAGCGAAAAGCCGAGCTTTTTTATCTTTGCTGCCGAAGGATCCTCAAAATCTATGAAACAGAAGCCGCCGACCGAGCAGGCGGTCTGATCCATGAGACCGGAGGGCTTGTTGAACCAGACGTTTTCCGAATATTTCGCAATTTCTGCGATCACCGGAGCGGAGATTTTCCCGCCGTTTGCGAAATGGTTCTGTATCGTTCCGATCATCACCTCAAAGGCGGCGGACGAAGACAGCCCGCTTCCCTTGAACACGTCCGACGTGGTATACGCGTTGAACGCGGAGATCTTATATCCTCTTTTCAGGAGCCCGTCGGCCATGCCGGAAATGAGCGCCGAGGAACGGTAATATCCTTCGGGAGACGGTTTTCCGGGAACGGCCGGGACAACGTCGGGCTCAAATCCGCGGCTTACCACCGTCGTTGTATCCGAGTCGGTCTTTTCAGCTATAGCAATTATGTCGAGGTTGACGGCGGCGGCGATTACCCTGCCGCGCTGATGGTCCGTGTGATTGCCGAGGATCTCGGATCTTCCGGGAACCGAGAACACCGACACCTCGCCGTCGCCGAAACGTTTAATAAATTCTCCGGCGGCCTCCGCATAGCGTTTTTTCTGCGTTCCGACGGCTTCTTTGCCGTAGAGTCCGGCAAAAAGGCCGTCAAGCTCGCCTGTTTTTTCTATTTTGTATATTAATTCAGATGCTATCATGGTTTCCTCATTCCTCGGGTATTTCGGGTTCGTCAACCGTGCGGACGATAACTCCGTATTCAAATAGCCCCTCGTATATCCTTCCGTTGTTCCAGGTATATATTCCCCAGCCGTTCATGTAGTTGTTCTCGAAAGCTCCGACGTAGGTGTCTCCCGTCGCGAACCGGTAGGTGCCGGAGCCCGTCCGGGTGTCGTTCACGAAATCGCCCTCGTATACGTCGCCGTTTGCGAAAACGTAGGTGCCGCGTCCCTGTTTTACGTCGTTGACGTACGAGCCGGTATAATATGAACCGTCGGACCAGGTGTAGGTCCCCTGACCGTTTTTCATGTCGGACGTGAAATATCCTTCGTAGGTCTCGCCGTCCGCGCGCGTATATTTTCCGAATCCGTCCTTTTTGCCGTTCAGAAAGGCTCCTTCATATACGTCGCCGCCCGCGAAGGTGTATTTCCCCGTTCCGTTCGGCTTGTCGTCGCTGAAATCACCCTCGTATACGTCGCCGTTTGCGAAGGTCTTGGTTCCCTTCCCGCTCCACTGAAGCTCGGAAAGTCCGCCTTTGTAAGTTGAGCCGTCGCTGTATGTTATCACGCCGGTTTTTCCGTCGATGGTGCCGGTCCTTCCGTCGCTGTACCAGAGCTTGCCCGAGACGGGAGTCACGCCGTCGGAGGTCCTTCCGACGAACTTTATATAGCTCCTGTCGGTGAAATCCTTACGAAGGTATCTGAACCCGAGGATATAGAGCACGACAAATGTCGCCGCAACGAGGATTATCGCCGCGATAAGCGTCGACATCGTGAGGAAAAGCGGCGAACGGAAGCGTTTTGCGACCGGTTTTTTCTCTTTTTTGACTTTTTCTGCCATTTCGTACAGTCACTTTCCGCCGCGTCACCTGTTGAAGATGAGCGGCACAAGCCAAAGCGTTAAGTAGACGAGCAGCGCGATCAGTATCCCTTCGACGAGGATCGGCACCCAGTGCGCGTCCCTGTCGCTGTAAAATGCCTTCGACAGCCGTTCCTCCGGGATGAAATAAGCGCTTTCTTCAGTTACCGAAACAAATCTTCTTATCCCCCTTCCCGGCTTTTTCAGGGACAGTTTCAGAAAAACGTTCGGTTTTATTCCGAGGTCGTCAAAAGTTTTTGCCGTTTCCCCGGAGACCGCTCCGCTTTTCTTCAGCCGGCGGATGAACTTCCCGTAGGCGAAACTGTTGAAAAGATAAATCAGCCAGGCGAGGATTATCCCGGCGAGAACAGGCAGGGCGACGGCGTAGGCCGGCGTCTGCTCTATGATCTCGGAGAGCGTCATTTTGATCCGGGGACCCGGATGACCTCTATACCGCCGAGGTATTTTTTAAGTGCGTCCGGGACGTTTACCGATCCGTCGGCGTTCTGATTCTGCTCGACGAGCGCCGGGAGGATCCTTGACGTGGCGAGACCCGAGCCGTTAAGGGTGTGCATGAACTGTATGGTCCCGTCGGCGCGGCGCACTCTCATCTGCCCGCGGCGCGCCTGATAGTCGCGTGCGTTTGAGACCGAGCTCACCTCTTTGTATCCGTTCATCGAGGGGATCTGGATCTCTATATCATATGTCCTCGCCATCGAAGCCGAACAGTCTTCGGCCGCGAGCTTGACTGTGCGGAAGTGGAATCCGAGCCCCTTTACGAGGTTTTCGGCGTTTTCCACGAGCTCTTCAAAGGCGGCGTCGGAACCCTCCGGGAGGGTGTACTGGACCATCTCGACCTTGTTGAACTGATGTCCGCGTACCATGCCGCGTTCATCGGAGCGGTATGAACCCGCCTCGCGTCTGAAACACGGGGTATAGCTTATATACTTTTTCGGAAGATCCGCTTCGGAGAGGATCTCGTTCCTGTGAAGGGAAACAAGCGCGGCCTCCGCCGTCGGGAGCATGTAATGTACGCGATCGTCGGTCGGATTTGCTATTTTGTACACTTCATCTGCAAATTTCGGGAACTGTCCGGCTGTGAATCCGCATTCATATTCCAGCATGTGCGGAACGAGCATGAGCTCATATCCGTTTCCGAGGTGGAAATCAATGAAGTAATTGAGCAGCGCCCATTCGAGGCGAGCGCCCATTCCGCGGTATATCCAGAAACCGTTTCCCGCGAGTTTTACTCCGCGTTCATAATCGATAAGACCGAGCGAGGTGCAGAGATCAACGTGATTTTTCGGCGTAAAATCGAACTTGTGCGGCTCGCCGAAATATCTGAGCGGCTCGTTGTTTTCCTTGCCGCCAGGGCGCAGGTCCCTGTCCGGGAGATTCGGGAGCGCGTACATTATGGAGTTGAATTCCGCCTCTATGTCCCTGACTTTTACGTCGTTTTCTTTCGTTTTTGCGCCGAGCTCCTTCATTTCCGCAAAGATCGGTGCGACGTCTTTGCCCTCTTTCTTGTACTGGGGGATGAGCTTGTTTACCCTGTTCTGCTCGGCCTTGAGTTTTTCGTTTTCGGCGATGAGCGCGCGGCGCTGAACGTCAAGATCGAGCATTCTGTGTATATCTTCCGCCGCGTCTCTGCCTTTTATCGCAAGTCTTTCGATCACCTCGTCGGTGCATTCCCTGATATATTTGATGTCAAGCATGGTGAATTATTCCTTTCAATTGACCTTATGATACCAAAATCGTTCTTATTCGTCAAAAATATTGCTTCCGCACAGCGACGTGACGAGCTCGTCGAGTCCGTCGTCATCCGAAAACACGATTTCAATCTTCCCCGCCCCGGTTTTCGGGTTTCGCAGGATTACGACTTTTTTCCCGAGCCGGGACGTCATTTTGTCTGCAAGCAGCGATGTATAGTCCGGGGAGCCGTCGGAGTTTTTTTCGTTTTCCGGCGGGGAGTTCTTTTTTCTCCCGGAGTTTGCTTTTCTGACCGCCTTTTCGGTCTCCCTCACCGAGAGACGCTCGCTTTTAACAAGTTCCGCAAGTTCGGAGACGTCGTTTTTGTCGGTCAGCCCGAGGAGCGCCCTCCCGTGACCGGCCGAGAGCGTGCCGTCGGAGATCATTGTCTTTACGTCGTCAGGGAGGTCGAGCAGGCGGATGGAGTTCGTAACGGCTGCCCGGCTCTTCCCTATCTGGGCCGCGATCTCGTCGTGAGTCATATTAAAGCGTTTAACGAGGGTTTCGTACGCCGACGCCTCTTCTACCGCATTCAGATCTTCACGCTGAACGTTTTCGATCAGAGCTATCTGCGCGGCCTTCTTGTCGTCTAGCTCCATCACCCTTACCGGTATTTCGCTGAGCCCGGCAAGCATCGAAGCGCGCCAGCGCCTTTCCCCGGCGATTATCTGATACATTCCCTCGCTCGGTGAGCTTCTTACGACGATCGGCTCGATAAGTCCGTTAGCGGCTATTGAATCCGCGAGACTTGCGAGCTCCGTTTCGTCGAATTTTTTTCTCGGCTGATCGGGATTCGGCTCTATATCCGAGGTGCGGAGCATCGTTACGCCCGAAGATTCGACGGTGTTGTCGAGAAAAATCGCGTCGAGCCCCCTCCCGAGGCCTGTATTTTTCGGTTTGTATGTCATTTGGGATTCTCCTTGATGTTTCACGTGAAACGTCAGGTGCGTTCCACGACCTCTTTGGTCACGGCACGGTAAGCCTCCGCTCCTTTGCTTCTCGGATCGTAATATATGATCGGCTGACCGTATCCGGGGGCCTCCGACAGTTTAACGTTCCTGAGCACGGGAGTGTGGAAAAGCTTTCCGGCGTAATACCTTCTCAGTTCGTCCATAACCTGAAGCGACAGATTAAGCCGTCCGTTGTACATGGTTATGAGTATCCCGAGCAGCTCCAGCTTCGGATTATACAGCTGGCGGCACTTTTTAATGGTCTGAACGAGCTGAGACAGCCCTTCAAGCGAGTAAAACTCGCACTGCATCGGTATGATCACCATGTCGCTCGCGACAAGGCAATTCACGGTGAGGATCCCGAGCGACGGCGGGCAATCTATAAGGATATAATCAAAATTGTCCTTTATGGTCAGCAGCGCGTTTCTCATACGGTAAACGCGCATCTCGTCGCTCACAAGCTCAAATTCGGCGCCGGCGAGGGATATGTTGGACGGTATGACCCAGAGATTTTTGAATCCTGTCTCGACGATGCACGATTCGGCGGAACTTCTGCCGATAATCACGTCGTAGGTCGAGAGTTTCATTGTTTTTTTGTTGATTCCGACTCCGCTTGAGGTGTTTCCCTGCGGGTCGAGGTCGACGAGCAGGACCCGGTTGCCGAGCTCGCCGAGGCAGGCGGCGACGTTGACAGCCGACGTGGTTTTTCCCACGCCGCCTTTCTGATTGGCAAATACTATAATCTTGCCCACGGAGAGCCTCCTTTACAGAATAATTTACAATTCTATATTATACCAAACCCCGCGACGGATGTCAAGGGTCCGCGAGGCAAATGCGTATGTTTCACGTGAAACGTCAATAAAAAAGACCCGCGTGCTGCGGGTCAGAAAGCATATTTGACTATCGTCCCGGCGACGAGCTCGATTCCTTCCTTGTCATCGGGTGAAAACCTGTCGGGCTCCGGGCTGTCGATATCGAGGACTCCGATAACGGCGCCGTCTTTAATGAGAGGCACGACGATTTCCGAACGTGAACAGGAATCGCAGGCGATGTGCCCTTTGAATTCATGGACGTCGGGTACGACGAGAGTGCGGCGCTGCGCGGCGGCGGTTCCGCACACTCCGCGCCCGATCTTAATCTCGATACACGCCGGTCTGCCCTGAAAAGGACCGAGGACGAGCGATTCACCTTCGAGGAGGTAAAAACCCGCCCAGTTCAGCCGGTCGAGCCGCTCGAATATGAGCGCGGAGGCGTTTGAGAGATTAGATATGATGTGCGGGACGCCCTTTATGAGCGCCTCAAGGTCCCCCGCGAGATTTTCATAAAAAGAGGTCATTTCTCCGCCTTTTCGGTTTTTTCGTTTTTACTGTCCCCGGAAAGCATATCGAGCTCGCGTCTGAAGGTCTCGACGTCTTTGAATTCGCGGTAAACAGAGGCGAAACGGACGTATGAGACGTCGTCTATGCGTTTCAGACGTTCCATCACCATTCTGCCGATTTCCGACGAAGTGACGGACGTCTTTCCGGACGAACGTATCTCGTCTTCGATCGCGTCTATGACGCCGAGCATCGTAGAGCGTTCGACCGGGCGTTTATAACATGCCTGAAGAAGCCCCTTGAGTATCTTGCTGCGGTCGAACAGCTGAGCCGATCCGTTTTTCTTGATAACCATAACCGGCATGACTGACGGGAGAATATAACTTTCGTAGGTCGTGAACCTCGCGCCGCATTTCAGACAGGCGCGGCGACGGCGAATCGCCTCGTTTTCGGTTGGGCGGGAATCCACGACTTTCGTCTCGGGGTGCCCGCACTGAGGGCATTTCACGGCGCCGGGATCTCGTCGTCCGTCAGGTTGATGTTTCCGCCGGAAACAGTTATCCTCACGGTGGAGAGCGAAATCGCCTGCGATATCTTGTACGAACCGTCCTCGATGAGCGCTCCGTTGTAAACGAGCGAGCCCTCGGACACCGAAAGATCGTACGACGTGGTGCTGCGCTGGATAGAACCGTTCGACGTGACCCGCACGCTCCCTCCCGTCGAGTTTACGACGAGGGTATTGAATGAGCTGCCGGAAATTTCAAGTTCACCGGTTTTTACGGATATTTCGGCGACCGATACGGTCGAGATCCCGCTGATTCTCGCCGCGCCGTCGCTGACGGACAGAGAATAGTCGAGGGGATTTGACATATCGGAGAGGAAAAGCGTTCCTCCGGTTTCCGAAACGGTCAGGGAGTTGAGTTTCGACGCTTCGCTGATATAGACCGTGACGCTTTTTTTCAGCGAGCTGTCGGGATCTTTCAGAAGAAAATATCTCAGACCGCGGAACTGTATACCTCCGGACGATCTGTCGAGAAGGGAAGCGAGCTTTCCGACGGTACCGTCAACGGTGACGGACGAGCCGTTGAGCGTGACGGCGTATTCTCTCACCGAGAAATTGCGCAGTTCAACGCGGCTCGTTTCGTCCGGCGAGGGTTTTACCGTCACGTCGACGCCCGAGAAAACGAGCTTCAGAGACGCGACGGCCGTGTTGTCAATTTCATAGGTATAGAGAGTCGAGCCGTCTTCCGCGATTTCCTGATCGTAAATCGGCTGATTTCTGTCTGCGGCGAGTTTTTCCGCGTATCTGCACATCCCGAATCCGCCGAAGAACAGTATAACGGCAAGGACAAGGTAAATGACCGAGGTGGGTTTCACAGCTTCAGCACCTCCTTTTTGATATACGCGTAGAGAACGCGGTATTTACGGAACACGAATTTCATGAACTGAAGTAGTTTGGATGCGACCCAGGGAATGAATCTGACGGCGAAATTGTAAACGAGAATGCCGGCAAACAGCGCCGCAGACCCGGCCATGAGGGACAGACCGCATTCGAATAGCCCGGCTGGAAGCGTTTCAAGAAGCTTGACGATGCCGAGTATCATACCGAATACGAATACGCACGTTCCCGCGACGGTGACAACGGCGAGGATCGCGACGGCGATTATCACGATGACAGCGAGCGCGAGGAAAACCGCCGCGAAGACCGCCGCGGTCGCGAGAACAACTAAAAGCGCAAGCGGAATGCACAAAATAGAAATAATTCTGAAAACGGTAAGTTTATTCTTAATCTGAGAATCGTCAAAGGCGGTTTTTTTGACTCTTGAACTCACGCGGGAGTCTTCTTCCGTGACGGCGGACGGAGACAGTTTTTTGTCCTGTTCGTCGTCAAAGAGATCGTCCGAGACCTGCGGGCGCCCGCCTTCGTTCCTCAGCGAACGGAGCTGTCTGACCTCGATCGCCGCCGGGTCGATCTCCTCCTCGTTCTCATCCTCTTCTTCATCCGGCTCGTCCGGTCCTTGATCCTGCTCCGACGGTTTGTCCGCGTCGTGATTCGGGGTCGAGGACGGTTCGTCCGGGATTCCCGTATCGGTGAGGAGCATTTTGTCGGTCATCCGTTTTATGCGGGCGGCGACGCGCTCTATATCGCCCAGCCGCGAGATCTCGGCTTCGACCTGTTCCGAACTCTTGTCGGCGAAATAGTTTTCAAACTGGTCGATATGTTTTTCGATGTAGTCGTTGCGTACGCCGAGTTCGCGCAGCTTTTCCGACAGAACATCGTAAAAGGTTTTCTTATCCACGCTTTTACAGCCTTTCCGGGAAAACCGCGCGCACGGCGTTCCCTTGATTTTTGACGGAATATGATGTAAAATATTCCGGAACAGTCATAGAGACAGTCAATCAAGTTTAATTATAGCAGAAAACAGAGAATAAATCAACCATGAGAATGAGAAAAAAGAAGCACGGCGCTGAGCGGCTCGCCCGGTGCGCCGGATATCTTGTAACGGAAAGGGAAGACCTTCCGGCTTTTCCGCTCGATCTTGAGATCGGCTGCGGCAAAGGGGACTTTGTGACCGGAATGGCCCTGAAATACCCGGACAGGAGATTTCTCGCCGTCGAGCGCATCTCCGACGTGCTGCTGATCGCCGCGGAAAAGGTCGGCCGCGCCGGGCTCTCTCCCGAAAGGGTAAAATTCGCCGTCACGGACGCCGACAGGCTCGGGGAGCTTCTCCCGCCCGGCTCGGTCGAGCGGATCTATCTCAATTTTTCGGACCCGTGGCCGAAGGCGAGGCACGCAAAGCGCCGTCTGACCCACCGCGGCCGGCTGAAAACCTACGCGTCGTATCTCGTCCCGGGCGGGGAACTGATATTCAAGACAGACAACGCGGGTCTTTTCGATTTCACGCTTGAGGAACTCCCGGCGGCCGGCTACGAGATAACGTACGTGACGCGCGACCTTCACGCAAGCGAGCTCGCCGCGGAAAACGTCATGACGGAATACGAGCGGAATTTCTCGGAAAAAGGTTTCAGAATAAATATGCTCCGCGCCGTTTACGACGCGGACAAAGAGATTAAAGAGATAAAAGATACCAATAACGCAAAGGAGACAGCAGAATGAAAAACAGAGAGATCACGAGAGAGGCCCTCTCGGAATGGAGCGAGAACTACCGCGGGAGCGCCGAGCGCAGGATAGCGACGCTCGCCGTCTCGAAGACCGACCTCAACTCGGTCGCGTATTCGGCGTCCGACGCCTTTTCGGTCGCCAACAAGTTTTCGGTCGAGATAAAGACCCTCCCCGTGACGGATCAGCAGGCCTCGGGGCGCTGCTGGCTCTTCGCGGCGACGAATCTGCTCCGCGAGGGCATCGCGGCGGAGCACGAGCTCGAGAACTTTCAGCTTTCGCAGAGCTGGCTCGCGTTCTGGGACAAGCTCGAGCGCGCGAATTATTTCCTCGAAGCGATAATCGAGACGGCGGCGCTCCCGGTAAACGACCGCACGGTCGCCTTCATCCTTTCCTCTGGCGTTCACGACGGGGGGCAGTGGGAGATGTTCGCCAATATAGTGCGCAAATACGGCATCGTGCCGAGGGACGTTTTCGGCGAGACCTTCCAGACCTCCCATACCGGCATGATGAACCATTATCTTAACAGGAATCTCAAGGCCTGCGCGGCGAAGCTGCGCCGCATGATAGCGGACGGTACGTCCGCAAGCGACGTGAGAGAGGAAAAATGCCGCATGCTCGACAGGATATACGGCTTCCTCTGCACCTGCTATACCGAGCCGCCGGAGACCTTTGACTTCGAATATGTCGACAAAAACGGCGGATATCATATCGAAAAGGGCATGACGCCGCTTAAATTCGCCGAAAAATACGCTTTCGGGCTGCTCGACCGCACGGTCAGCATCATAAACGCCCCGACGGCGGACAAGCCGTATCACAAGACATATACCGTCCGTTATCTCGGCAACGTCGTGGGCGCCGGCGGAGTTATCCACCTCAACCTGCCGATGGACGAGTTCAAGCAGGCGATCATCCGTCAGCTCGAGGCCGGCAGGCCGGTGTGGTTCGGGAGCGACGTCGGCAAGTTCGGCGAACGCGAAAAGGGAATATGGGACGACAATTCCTTCCGTCCGGGCCTTCTTACCGGGCTCGATCTCGACATATCCAAAGAGGACGCGCTCGACTATCTGTTCTCGGCGATGAATCACGCGATGGTGATAACGGGCGTGAATCTCGACGAAGGCCGCCCGACGCGCTGGAAGATTGAGAACAGCTGGGGCGACAAGAACGGCGAAAAGGGATATTACGTCTGCACCGACAGCTGGTTCGACGCCTACGTGTATCAGGCGGCGGTGGAGAAAGAATATCTCGGAGACCTCGCCGCGTTCGCGGAGCTCCCGCCGGTCGAGCTCGCCCCCTGGGACCCTATGGGCACTCTCGCGGACTCAAGGATGTAGGGCGTTTTGGAAAGTCATAAAAATTTAGCGATTAGTGAGGCTGATTTCAAAAAGGTTGTTGACAAACGAGACTATTTGTGATAAAATATTTTCGGAACAAAATCAGCCTGTGCAAAAGAAAGAAGGTTTCAATGATGAAAAAGACAATTTCACTAATACTCGGTTTGGCT
>JAFTDQ010000135.1 GCA_017454075.1 Clostridia bacterium | reverse complement strand
TGCAGCGAATGCTTCGCCGCAATGAGACAGCACGTAACTGAGCAATGATGATAACCGCCGCGCAGCGGCGGATGAACAACTGAACGGATTTGGACATGTTTCGGCAAAACATGTCCATTTCTGTCTGGATGAGTGTTGATTATCGGTCCTTTTTCTGATATAATCGTAGACACATCAAACAAACGAGAGGTACATTCGTTATGAAAAAAATGATCGCAGTCCTGCTTGCGGCGCTTTGCGTGCTGGCGGTTTGCGCGTGCAATCAGGGATCAAAGCCGGCGGGCGACACGACCGACGGAGTGGCGGCGACGACGGAGGCTCAGACCGCCGCGCCCGTCACCATGCCCGATAATATCGCCAAGGTAATAATAATAGCCGGCCAGTCAAACGCAGTCGGATACTCATACAGGCATTTCCTTGACGTAAACTATCTCGATCAGTATTCGAGAGAAAGACTCGCGGCGGCCGACGCCGGATATCCCGACGTGCTGATGAAATACAGCAACAACCCGTACGATCCGGCTCAGGACACCTGCGGAAACGAAGATTTCGAGGCCGTTCATTTCGGAATGGGCGCGAGGAACAATGATTACAAAGAGGAATGGGGACTTCCTTTCGGACCCGAAATGGGCATCGCCGAGCGCCTCACCGAGAAATATCCAGGCGACAAATTCTATATCGTCAAGTGCGCGACGAGCGGCGCGAATCTGTCTAACAGATGGAATCCCATGAACAAAAACCTCTATACTCAGATGGTAAACTTCACGTCCGAGGCGCTCGCGGGGCTCAAGGCGCAGGGACTCAAGCCCGAGATAATCTGCTTCTGCTGGATGCAGGGAGAGTCCGACGCCCAGGAGAACTACGTTCCGAGCTATACGAGCACGTTCAACAGACTGCTGAAACAGTTCTGCGAGGATCTCGCCGAATATATGCCCCCGAACGGAATGTCCGTCGCAGACGCGGGGATAAGGGCTGTATGGCCGAACTATGAGGAAATGAACGCGGCGAAGGAGAAGTTCGCGAACAAGTCGTCGAAGAGATATTTCTTCGACACGACGTGGTTCATCGCCGGAAGAGATCACTACGACCGCGCTCACTACGACGCTTATTCGATGATCCAGCTCGGCAACGCCTTCGGCGACTGCATCGTCAGCGCCATCGAGGACTACGGAAACCCGGAGGTCACCAAAAAATGAAAAAAGCAGGAATAACGGCCGTTCTCGCAGTTCTCGCCCTGCTGCTCGCCTTTTCTTCGTGCGCCGGCAGCGGCGCTCAGCCGGCCGGGACTCAGAGCGCGACGGCGACGGAGACGGCGGCAGTTACCGATCCGCCGATACAGGGCGTGCCGAACGACGTCACAAAGGTAATCCTCCTTTCGGGACAGTCGAACGCGGTCGGATATACTTACCGCAATTTCTTTGACACGAATAAGTATTATCAGCAGTTTTATTCCGCCGAGCGCCTCGCCGCGGCAGACGCGGGATATCCCGATATTCTTATAAGATACAGCAACAACGCCCTCGATCCGGATCAGGAAACCACGGGAAACGACACGTTTGAACCCGTGCGCTTCGGAATGGGCGGCCGCAACGTAGAATACAAAGAGGAATGGGGTCTCCCGTTCGGACCCGAAATGGGTATCGCCGAATATCTCACCGAGAAATATCCCGGCGAGAAGTTCTATATCATCAAATGCGCGACGAGCGGCGCGAACATCAGGGACCGCTTCAATCCCGACAAGATGTCCGACCCGAAGAACCTCGTCACTCAGCTTCTCGCCTTCACTCACGAATCGCTCGACGAGCTCACGGCGCAGGGCCTGAAGCCCGAGATCATTTCATTCTGCTGGGTACACGGCGGGACAGACGCCGCCGAGGGGTACAGTTCGCTCTACGCCGGGGTGTTCGGCAGACTTGTCAACAAGATCAAGGAAGAATTCGCCGATTACATGCCGAAATACGGTATGTCGGTCGCCGACGCGGGGATCAGAGCGTCCAACGATAATTATGAAGAGATGAACGCCGCCAAGCAGTCGTACGCCGAGAAATCCTCAAAGAACTATTATTTCGACACGATGTGGTTCCTCGCCGGCAGAGATCATTACGACACCGGTCACTACGACTGCTATCCGATGATCCAGGTCGGCAATTCGCTCGGCGAATGCATAGAAAAAGCGATCGAGGACTACGGCAATCCCGCGGTACTCAAATAACCTTAAGATCATATGCGTAAAAGGTCCTCCGCGCGCGGCGCGGAGGACCTTTTAATTATCGGGTCATATGCAGGCGGATTTGATTATCCCGATCGCTTTCCGAAGAAGCCCGAAGGGGATGTTGAGCGCCGGAAGGAGACGGAGCTTCGTTTTTGCCGTGAGGCAGAGCACGCCCTCTTCGATGCAGCTCGAAACGACCTGCGCGACCGGCTTTTCGGTTTCTATCCCTATCATCAGCCCGAGCCCGGTCACCGATACGACGCCCGGCGCCCCGGTCAGCTCGGAAAAGATATAGTCGCTTTTCAGTTTCACGTCGGAAAGCAGGGCGTCGTTTATCTGCGACAGGACGTAGAGCGCACCGGCGCAGCTTACCGGATTTCCCCCGAAGGTCGAACCGTTGTCGCCCGGCGAGAAAACGTCCTTCATTTTGTCGCCGAGGAGGGTCGCGCCGATCGGAAGTCCGCCGGCAAGACCCTTGGCCGTCGAAACGACGTCGGGTTCAAGCCCGAACTGAGTGTACGAATAGAGAGATCCGGTCCTTCCGTTTCCCGTCTGGACCTCGTCGACGATAAGCGGAACGTCGTTTTCACGGCAGAGCTTCCCGACAAGCGCGGCGTAATCCTTCGGAACGGGAACGACGCCGCCCTCCCCCTGGACCGTCTCTATCATGACGGCCGCCGGGCGGGTCTTTACGATCGCGTCCTCCAGTTCTGCGGCGTCGCCGGCCGTCACGTGGAAAAATCCCGGCGTCAGCGGGGTGTAAAGCTCATGGAACCTGTCCTGTCCCGTCGCAGCGAGGGTCGTGAGAGTACGTCCGTGAAAACTGTTTTTCAGCGTTATCACGGTGTGAAAGTCATTGCCTTTTTTCTCGGCGGAATATTTGCGCGCCGCTTTTATGGCGCACTCGTTCGCCTCGGCCCCCGAGTTTGAGAAAAAGACCTTTTTCATTCCGGTCCGGAGACACAGCTGTTCCGCAAGCGCGGCGCACGGCTCGCTGTAATAAAGGTTCGAGGTGTGCTGAACCTTCGAGAGCTGGGAGGTCACGGCGGCTATCCAGCCGTCGTCGGCCGCGCCGAGGGACGAGACCGCGATCCCGCTCCCCATGTCGATATACTCTTTTCCGTCTGAGCCGGTGAGGACCGATCCCTTGCCGGATACTATCTCGACGGGGAAGCGGTTGTACGTCCCTGCGACGTATTTTTTATCTGTTTCGGTTATTGTCATTGTCGTCATCACGGAACACGCGTGTTCCTGCCTTTCCGGTCTGTACCGCTGAGAAAAGAGCGTCGGGATCCTTTCCGTCGATCACCGAAACGCGTGGGACGCCGAGCCCGACCGCCGTCACGCAGCAGAGGAGCTTCGGTATCATACCTCCTGAGGCGGCGCCGGTCCTTATCATTTCCCGCGCTTCGTTCGCGGAAAGTTCCGGAATGAGCGTTTCCGGGTCGTTCCTGTCAAGGAGAACGCCGGGCGCGTCGGTCATGAGGATAAGCGCGTCCGCCCCGACGGCTCCGGCGATATACGCCGCCGCCGTGTCTCCGTTGACGTTGTAAATATGTCCGTCCTCGCCGCGGGCGACCGTGCTCACGACGGGAATGTATCCGTTTTCCGTGAGGAGCCGTATGAGTGACGGGTCGGAACTCACGACGTCTCCGACGAAACCGAGGCGCTCGTCCTTCTTTTTCGCGATAAGCGTGCTGCCGTCCACCCCGGATATTCCCGCTCCCTTTTTGCCGAGTGAGCAGATCATCCCGGAAAGCTCTTTGTTTACCTTCCCGGCGAGCACCATGAGAACGACGTCGAGCGTATCTTTGTCCGTCACTCGAAGCCCGTCGACGAACTCTGTTTTTATTCCGAGACGGGAGGACAGGGAGGAGATCTCCGGTCCGCCTCCGTGGACGAGGATTATTTCCGTTCCTTCGTCGCTCAGGCGCGCGACGTTTCCGATGACGGCCTTTTTAAGGGATTCGTCTTTCATCGCCGCGCCGCCGTATTTCACGACGACGGTCTTTTTCTTTGCAGTTATTTCGGTCATGTCCTGTAATCGCCGTTTATCTTAACGTAGTCGTACGTGAGGTCGCATCCCCACGCCGTCGCCTTTCCGTCTCCGTTTCCGAGCGAAACGTCTATCGTTATTTCCTGCTCGAGGAGTATTTTCTTAGCGAGCTCTTCCGAAAAGTCCACCCCGAGTCCGTTCTCGCATACGACTATCCTGCCGGCTTTACTTTCAAACGCGATGCCGACCGAGTTCACGTCGACGTCGGCTCCGCTGTATCCTATCGCGCAGAGTACCCGGCCCCAGTTTGCGTCCGCTCCGAACATCGCCGCGTTGAGGAGCGAGGAGCAGATGACGCTTTTCGCCGCCGTGCGGGCCGTTTCGTCGTCCTTTGCTCCGTGTGCGCAGCATTCGAGGAGCTTTGTCGAGCCCTCTCCGTCGGACGCGATCATGCGGCAGAGACGGGACGTCACCGCCCTGAGAGCTTCGCGAAACCTTGTCAGGTCTTCTCCTTCCCCGGATATCTCGGGATTTCCGGCCGCTCCGTTTGAAAGCACGAGCACCATGTCGTTCGTCGACGTGTCGCCGTCGACGCTTATCATGTTGAAGGTGTCTGTGACGTCTCCCGAAAGGGACGACTGGAGCGCGTCGGGAGTGATCGAGACGTCGGAGGTTATGAATACGAGCATCGTCGCCATGTTCGGGTGTATCATCCCGCTTCCTTTTGCGATGCCTCCGATACGGCAGGTCTTTCCTCCGAGCTCGAACTCGACGGCGACTTCCTTTTTCACCGTATCGGTCGTCATTATTCCCTCTGCTGCGAAAGAACTCCCGGCGGCGCTCCCGCTGAGGCCTCCGATAAGCTCCTTCATTCCGTTTATGATGGGCTCGGTGCTCATCGGGAGCCCGATCACGCCCGTCGAGGCGACGGCGATCTCGTCTTCCGACGTTCCGAGACGCGCGGCGAGCTCGCGGCAGGTTTCGAGCGCGACCTCGGCGCCGTTGCTGTTGCAGGTGTTTGCGTTGCCGCTGTTGCAGATGATCGCCGATATTTTGCCCTTCCTTACGTGAGAGCGGGTGACGATGAGCGGCGCGCCCTTCACCAGGTTCGTCGTATATACCCCGGCGGCGGAGGCGGGGACGTCGCTCACTATGAGCGAAAGATCGCGTTTCGTTTTGTTCTTGCGTATCCCGCAGTGTATTCCGTTAGCGCGGAAGCCTTTTGCGGCGCATACGCCGCCTTCGATGTATTTCATGTCTGTCTACCGTTTATCTTTCTCATACGACGAGCCCCTCGGTCTCGTCCGTTTCAGTAATTATGTTGAAGTTCTGTATTGCCGAGCCGGACGCGCCTTTTCCGAGATTGTCGAATCTCGAAACGAGGGTCAATCCGTTTTCTCCCCCGAAAACCGAGAGCTCCATATCGTCTCTTCCGGAAAACGCGCAGGAGGAGAGAAATCCCGACTCCGACGTTCCGTCGTTTATTCTGATCACTCCGTCTTTGTAGTAATCCCGGTACGCGGCGATGACGTCGCCGGCGCCCCCGTCGAAATCTCTTCGGGTCAGCGGGACGATGACCTCCATGCCGCATCTGTATGATGCGACGACCGGGCAGAAGACCGGCGGAGAATCAAGACCGCAGTATTCTTTCATCTCCGGCAGATGTTTGTGCGTCTGCGGGAGCCCGTAGAGCCGGGGCGCGTCGAGAAGGGAAGGCCGCTCCGATCCCTCGTATTCCGCGATCATCTTTTTTCCCCCTCCGGAGTATCCGGTAAGCGAGGTGCAGGTGAGCCGGGCGGCGGAGCTCAGTAATCCATTTTCGACAAGCGGTCTGACGAGCGCTATAAAACCGCTCGCGTGGCAGCCGGGATTTGCTATCCTCCGGGACTTTTTTATGAGCTCGCGCTGCCCGGTAAGCTCGGGAAACCCGTAGACCCAGCCAGGAGAGGTCCTGTGCGCCGTCGAGCTGTCTATGATGACGGCGCCGGCGCCGGTCTTTTCGGAAAGCTCAGCGGCCTCTCTCGCGGCGTCGTCGGGGAGACACAGGAAAACGACGTCCGCCTTCTTATACATTTCGGCTCGCATCGCGGGCTCCTTACGGAGCTTTTCGGGAAGGACGAGAAGCTCAACGTCGCGTCTTTCTCCGAGTCTTTCGTATATTCTCAGGCCGGTCGTTCCTGAATTGCCGTCGATGAAAACTCTGGTCATTTTTGTCCGCCCTTAACCGTTGATGGAAGATTATTCCGTATTATACCAAAATATTCAGCTTTTGTCAAGGCAAAATGAATATTTTTTCATTAATAACTTTCCGCACACTCTACATTATACCACCTCAAGAGCGTGTTGTCAACGCGTGCTGCAGATGAACGTACCGAAAACGGCCTGTAACATTTCATGGTTTGCCGCCCGGCGCTTGACAAATAAGCGATTTTATGATAGAATAAGAAAGAGAATATAAACTCGGGTCGTAGTCCTTTTTTCAGGGGGACCTGCCCGGACGGAGGTCGCATGACGGACAGTCGCTTTCAGAATATCATCGACGGCGTCGCCGGATACGTCGGCGATACCGCCGGGATTATCGGTGAAAACGGAGACGTGATCGCCTGTACAGACCCGGCTCTGATTGGGAAAAACGAAAGGGACGCCCTTGCCGGCGGACGTTTTCTGATAAAGGACGCCGGAAGTATGCGCGTTTTCGTTTCAGGAAGCGACGATACCGCGGAACGCGTCTGCGGCATGCTCGCGTTTACGGTATCGGATTCGCAGGCCGTGCGCGATACGAACGAGGAACGCGCCGGGTTTATCGGAAAGCTCATACGCGGCGACGCTCTGCCCGAAGCGCCTGTCGGGATCGCCGACCGGCTCGGGATCAGATATTCCGAGCCGAGGACCGTCTACGCCGTCAGGGCGAAGACGGGAAGGGACATTCAGCCGTATCATGTGCTGAGCCGCATTTTCTCGGACGGGGATGATTTTGTCGTTCACGTCGGGGGCGACGACTACGCCGTCGTGACTGGCGCGAAGACCGCCGATGGGGACGACGCCGGCGAGATCGCCGACTCGATCGTCGACGTCATCGGGACCGAGTGCTTTGTCAGCGCAGCCGTCGGTATAGGAACGACGGCCGTGGATCTCGGAAAACTTCAGGCGGCCTACTCCGACGCGCTTTTCGCGCTCGAGACCGGACGGCTGTTTTATCCGGGAAGAGCCGTCTCGCGATCCGGCTCGCTCGGCGTCGCCGGGCTGATAAACGGTCTCCCGAAAGACGCCTGCCGCGCTTTTCTCTCGGAGGTAAAGGGCGCCGAACAGTTCGACGCCGAAACGCTCGCGACTGTGCAGGCATTTTTCGATAACGGTCTGAACGTTTCGGAGACCGCGCGCAGCATCTTCGTCCACAGGAACACACTTCTTTACAGAATAGAAAAGATCAGGCGCCTGACGGGGCTTGATATAAGAACGTTCGACCAAGCGGTCACGCTGAGACTCGCGCTTATGGTCAGAAAATATCTTGAAGGAACGTCGTAAAAACAGAAATGATTGAATTCAACAACGTCACAAAAGTATATCCGAACGGAACAGAGGCGCTCAGGGGAGTTAATCTCAAAATCAACGACGGCGAGTTCGTCTTCATAGTCGGCGCGTCCGGCGCCGGCAAGTCGACCCTTACAAAACTCCTGACAAGGGAGGAAAGGGTGACGGGCGGGACACTCACCGTCGGCAATTTCAACCTCACGAAAATGCCGGAGCGCAGGGTCCCGTATTACCGCCGCCAGATCGGCGTCGTGTTTCAGGATTTCAAGCTCCTTTCCGACATGACGGTATACGAAAACGTCGCTTTCGCCATGCGCGTCATCGGCGAGAGCGAGAAGGCGATAAAGAGAAGGGTACCATCCATGCTTTCGATAGTCGGGCTTTCCGACAAGGGTTCGTGTTTTCCCGACGAGCTGTCGGGGGGAGAACAGCAGAGGGTCGCGCTCGCCCGCGCTCTCGCAAACAACCCGAAAACGATAATCGCGGACGAGCCGACCGGAAACATAGATCCGAAGCTCAGTCTTGAAATAATGAGTCTCCTGATCAAGATTCACAGCAAAAACAAGACGGTCATAGTCGTCACTCACGAAAAAACGCTGGTCGACTATTTCAAGCAGCGCGTCGTGATGATCGACGACGGCGTCGTCGTCAGCGACAGGGTCGGAGGGATGTTCAATGCGCAAAACTAAGCCGTCGTTCTTTGTCGGACAGGCGTTCCGGGGAATGTTCCGCAACGGTATGATGACCTTTGCGTCGGTAGTCGTGCTTTTCTCCTGCCTGACCGTCCTCGGGGCGTTCATGCTTATCGCCCGCAACATAGATTATAACCTCGAATCGCTCGACAATCTCAATCAGCTCGTCGCCTTCTGCGACACCACGACGGGTCACGCCGCGGGAGAGCGCCTCACGCTCGCCTCGGCCCCTGAAACCGAAAGCGGCCGGAAGTTCCTCGGCTGGACGACGGTGCGCTCGTCCGATACCCCGATGTATCAGGCGGGGCAGAAATACACGGTGAGCGAAGAGGATTCGCGCTTCGGGAGCATCACGTTCTACGCCGTCTGGGAAGGCGATTCCGATATAAGCTACGACGGGATACGCGTGTTCTTCAACACAAGCGGCATGAAGCTCGCCGAGCCCGTCGGACAGGACGACACGGTCTATTCAAACGGCGACAAAATAACCCTCCCGGCGGGGCTTCAGTCGTCGAACAGCGCGATATCCTTCCTCGGCTGGACCACCGTCTACGAGGCGCTTCTCGAAGAAAACCCGACGGCGCTCTACAAGCCCGGCGACGAGGTCACCCTCCTTGCGCAGGACGCGAGGAAGGGAGTCGTCGAGTTCTTTGCCGTATGGAGCGAGACGCCCGCGTTCGGGGAATTCGACGTAGTGTACGATCCGGGGACCGAGACCGGAGCCGAGGTCGTCACGGATTCCGAGATGAGGCTCGCGGCGGTCCGCCAGATGGTCGGATCCCTGCCTTATCTCGACGGTCCCGACGCCGTAAAATTCGTATCGAAGGAAGAAACTCTCAAAAACGAAATGGAGAATCTTTCAAGGTACGAGGGGATAAAGGAGCTGTTCAACGAACTCAGCAACCCGTATCCGGACACCTTCATAATTACATACACGTCGGAAGCCGACGTCGCGGAGCTTGAAAGAAAAGCGCTCGCGATACCGGACATTTACAACACGCGGAGCCGCGCGCAGATCGCGGAGTCCATAAACTCGGTGAGAAGCGGGGCGTCCTCAGTTCTCTTCTGGTTCTCGGTCGTTCTCTTTGCCGTTTCGGTCGTCGTGATCGTCAATACGGTCAAGCTCGCCGTGGAATACAGGAGCAAGGAGATCGTGATTATGCGCTATATCGGCGCGACGAAGTCCTTTATAGCCGCGCCGTTCGAGATGGAAGGCACGATAATCGGTCTGTTTTCGGGACTGCTCTCCTTCGGAGTTCAGTGGATCGCCTACGGGTACGTATCCCGCCTGATCATCAGGGAGATCAGCATCATCTCCGTCCTTCCGTTTTCGGCGGTGTGGGGAATGATCCTTATCGAGTGTCTCGCGGTCGGCGCGGTCACCGGATTTATCGGAAGCGTCATCGCGATCTGGAGATATCTCAAGGCGTAAAGCCGGACGTTTCGGGCAATGCCCGGGAAAGGTAAAAAATGGAAAGACAGTCTTACGCGTCAAAGACGAGGATAAAGTCGTTTTTCCTCGTTATAGCCATACTTCTGACGTTTGTTTCATTTATGAGCGTCGAAGGCGGACGTGAGGTCGAGGCCGCCAAAAAGGTCACGGAAGCCGATATCAAGGCGATGCGCGACAAGATCAAAACAACGACGGCTAACATATCGAAATATCAGACGAACAGCGCGGCCTTTGACGGACAGATAAGCGAAGCGCAGGCCGAGAAGGAAAAACTCGATCTCGAGATCACCTATATGAACGAGGCGATCTATCAGACCGAGGAGCTCATTACGCAGTATCAGACGCTTATCGCCGAACGCAAGACCGAGATAATCGACAAGCAGGCGGAGGTCGAACGCAAATACGAGGCGTTTTCGAGTCTTCTCAGAACGTCGTACGAAAACGGGATGCTTACGCTTGCCGAGCTTCTCGTGAGCTCCGACAATCTGATCGAATTTCTCACGAGATCCGCCAATCTCGGCTCGATGCTGAATTATCAGCAGTCGCTTACCGAGGATCTCGACGCCGAGATCACGGGGCTTAAGGCGCTGAAGGCCAATCTTGAACAGCAGAAACAGGATTACACCGAAACGCTCGGGGAATACGAGGGGCTCCTCTCCGATCTCGAAGACAAGCTCGCCCTTCAGGAAAAATACCTGAAAAAGCTCGAGAAAGACAAGAAGGCCGCGGAGGACGCCGCCAAAAAGGCCGCCGCTGACGCCGCCAAGTATGAAAAAGAGCTTCAGCAGCTTATCAAAAAATACGAACAGCAGATCAAGGAAGAGCAGAACCAGTCTTACATGTGGCCGCTCCCCGTCAACCGTCTCACGATAACGTCCAAATACGGGTGGCGTAAGATCTGGGGAGTCAACGATTTCCATTACGGGATCGATATTGCGGCGCCGTTCGGGACCGATATCTACGCCGCAAAATCCGGCAAGGTCATCATCTCGACATACGACAAGAGTTACGGGAACTACGTCGTCATTGACCACGGCGGCGGAAAGACGACCCGATACGCGCACATGTCGAGCCGCATAGCGAAGGTCGGCGACAACGTCAAGCAGGGACAGCTCATCGGGAAGGTCGGCGCTACGGGAAGCGCTACCGGATATCATCTTCACTTTGAGACACGTGTCGACGGAAAACACACCGAGCCGCTCATCAAGAACAATATCTTCATTGTGATAGACGGCAAAAAGGTCGACGTTCTTACCGTGCTGAAATACAGTCTCTGATTCTCCGAAACATGAAAAAAAAGATACCGGTTCTCCTCGCCGTGCTGATCGTCCTGACCGCGGTCGTCGTGACTTTCAACGCGACCTACGTCATACTGACGGAAAAGCACAGGAAGGAGACGAACGAGCTGATCGCCGACTACGGCTTTTACGGCGATCTTCTGAAGCTCGACGACGTGGTGCGTGAAAACTACGTCGGAAAGATAAACGAGGCCGATCTGAAAAACTCCATTCTCGCGGGTTACGTGTCCGGGATCGGGGACAAATACTCCGATTTCCTCACGGCGGAGGAATATTCGTCTTATATAAAGGAACAGTCGGGGAGCAAGGTCGGCGTCGGCATAAACGTAATTTTCGACAGTAAAAACCTGACGATCGAGATCCTCGACGTGACGGAGGGCGGGCCTGCCGACAAGGCGGGGGTCCTTCCGGGAGACTTCGTCGTCGCAGTAAACGGAGAGAACGTCTCGGTGCTCGGCTATTACGGCACCTTGAACGCGATGCGCGGACAGGCCGGCGAGAAGGTCAGCGTCACGTTTGCCCGGGGCGATACCACGTACGAGAAGACGCTTGTCAGAGAATCCGTCGCCGTAAGGACCGTCGAATCACACGTGCTTTCGACGGACTCCGGGATCGGGTTTATCCGGCTCACGGAGTTCAACGGCACGACGCCGGAACAGTTCACGGCGGCCGTCGACAGTCTTAAGGAAGCCGGTTGCCGGGGATTTGTGATCGATCTTCGGAACAACGGCGGCGGCGAGCTCAACAGCATTCTGAACGTTCTTGACACGATACTTCCCGAGGGGCCGATCGTCCATATCTATATGGCAAACGGCAGGGAGGAGCACTATTCTTCCGAAAGCGGTTTCATAGACGCGCCGGTCGCCGTCCTTGTGAACGGCAGAACGGCCTCGGCGGCCGAGCTCTTTGCCTCGGCGGTGGCGGACTACGCGTCGCAGGGCAAGATAAAGGCGGCGACGGTCGGGACCGTGACCTACGGAAAGGGAGTCCTTCAGACGTATTACACGCTCGGGAACGGCTCGGCGTTCAAGATCTCGGTCGGCAGATACGATCCGCCTTACTCCCCGAACTACGACGGCGTTGGAGTGATCCCCGGCGTTCCTGCCGAGCTTTCGGAGGAACAGGAGTCGCTCGGCATTTACCGGCTCACTGACGACAACGACGATCAGCTCGCCGCTGCCGTCGGCTGGCTCAAAGAAAAAATCTGACAAAAACGGATTCCGCCGGCGCAACGGCGGATTTTCCGATATCGGAGACGATGCGGTTTTCCGCGGAAAAGGAAAATAAGAAAATGGCAGAGAAAAAAGAAATCATCGTGACCGGGGACGGGCTGAAAAAACTTCACGATGAGCTTGACGAGCGCCGCACGGTGAGGCGGCGCGAGATCGTCGAGGCGATCCGCTCGGCGCTTTCATTCGGCGATATCTCAGAAAACAGCGAATACGACGAGGCAAAGGACGAGCAGGCGAAAAACGAGGCGCGCATCGCGGAGCTTGAGGACATTCTCAAAAACGTGCGCGTCGTTCCGACGTCCGAGATCTCGACCGAAACGGTGGGGATCGGGACGGCCGTCAGGGTCTTTGACGAAGATTTTAACGAGGAGATCGAGTACTTCATAGTCGGCTCGAACGAAGCGAATCCGATAGAAAACAAGATCTCCGACCGCTCTCCGATAGGGAAGGCCCTGCTCGGCAAGACCGTCGGAGACGTCGCCTCGGTCTCAGCCCCCGCCGGGACGCTCAGACTGAAAATTATTTCGATAAGGCTCGCGTGACATGGCAATCAGGCTTCACGCCGGAAACGGCAGGACGGTCCCTGTCAGCCGGATAGTCGGCATTTTTGACATGGATACGGCGACAGTTTCCGAGGTCACGAAAAACTATCTCCGCCGCGCCGAGGCGGAGGGAAAGACAGAACTCATCGTCGAGGAACTCCCGAAAAGTTTTATCGTCACGGCGGACGGAATGAATTATTACTCGCAGATCTCGACCTCTTCCCTTATAGGCAGGGCGGAGCTTGCGGAATGGAGAAAAACAAATGGACAGTGAAAACAGACAGGCGGCGTTACCCGAACAGGACGAGGGACAGCTTATAAAGATCAGACGAGAAAAGCTCGACGCGCTCCGCGCCGAGGGCCGCGACCCTTTTGAAATAACGAAATACGACAGAACGCACGAAAGCTCGGAAATAAAGGGCAATTTTGAAGCGCTCGAAGGAAAAACCGTCAGCGTAGCCGGAAGGATGATGTCGAAGCGCATCATGGGAAAGGCGTCGTTCTGCAACATTCAGGACGGAGATGGCTCGATCCAGTGCTACGTCGCCCGCGACTGCGTCGGAGAGGCGTCCTACGCCGATTTTAAGAAGATGGACATCGGCGACATCGTCGGGATAAAGGGCGAGGTTTTCAGAACGAAAACGGGCGAGATTTCCGTACACGCGTCGGAGCTCACTCTTCTTTCAAAGAGCCTCGCGATCCTTCCGGAAAAATATCACGGGCTCACCAATACCGATCTCAGATACAGACAGAGATACGTCGATCTTATCGTGAATCCCGAGGTCAGGGACACCTTCGTGAAGAGGTCGCTCATACTCCGCGAAATACGCGCTTATCTTGACGGAAAGGGATTTCTCGAGGTCGATACCCCCATCCTGACCCCGTTTGAGATAGGAGCGACGGCGCGCCCGTTCAAGACCCATCACAATACCCTCGACATGGACATGTTCCTCCGCATAGAGACGGAGCTGTACCTGAAACGGCTTATTGTCGGCGGATTTGAGAAGGTCTACGAGGTCGGAAGGATATTCCGCAACGAGGGAATGGATACGAAGCACAATCCCGAGTTCACGTCGATAGAGCTTTATCAGGCGTATACCGACTATAAGGGCATGATGGACCTCGTCATAGAGCTCAACACGATGCTCGCCGAAAAGATCTGCGGCTCAAAGGTCATAACTTATCAGGGGCGTCAGATCGACATGGGCAGATGGGAAAAGCTCACGATGGCGGAGGCAGTGAAAAAATACGCCGGCGTCGATTACTACGCCTGGGAGACGGACGCCGACGCCCGCGCAGCGGCTGACGAAAAGAAGGTCCCCGTCCCGTCAGACGCAACGAAGGGCACCGTTCTTGCCGAGCTTTTCGACGCGTTCGTCGAGGAAAACCTCATTCAGCCGACGATAATATACGATTATCCCGTAGAGATATCCCCGCTCGCGAAGAAAAAGCCCTCCGATCCCGCGTTTACCGAACGGTTCGAGTATTTCATCAACGCGACGGAGTTCGGGAACGCCTTCTCCGAGCTGAACGATCCGGAGGACCAGAAGGAGCGCTTTGAGAAGCAGGTCGCGGCAAAGAAGAAGGAAGACCCGAACACAACGGCGCAGGTCGACTACGATTACGTCAACGCGCTCGAATACGGTCTGCCCCCGACGGGCGGGCTCGGATTCGGCGTCGACCGTCTCGTGATGCTCCTTACCGACAGCCCGTCGATACGCGACGTGCTTCTTTTCCCGACGATGAAATCGCTCGATCAGAAGAAGCCGGGTGAATCCGAGACGTCTGAAAAGCCCGCCCAAAGCCTTCCCCTTGAGGGGAAGGTGGCTGCGCAGCAGCCGGATGAGGTGGAGGAAAAGAT
>JAFTDQ010000134.1 GCA_017454075.1 Clostridia bacterium | reverse complement strand
GAGCTGGTGATGTGATTGCGACGCCCGCGTCGCGGCACACAGGCCTGCTGTTTACGGCAGGTCGGAAAGAAACAAAAATGGGAGAGACTTTCGTCCCTCCCGGTTAAAATGGAGCTGGTGATGTGATTGCGACGCTCGCGTCGCGGCACACAGGCCTGCTGTTTACGGCAGGTCGGAAAGAAACAAAAATGGGAGAGACTTTCGTCCCTCCCGGTTAAAATGGAGCTGGTGATGTGATTCGAACACACGACCTGCTGATTACGAATCAGCTGCACTACCGGCTGTGCTACACCAGCGCGACCGAAATTATACCACTCCCGCGGCGATTTGTCAAGTGAAAAATGAAGCTGACCTCGATAAGTGAAATAAAAAAAATAATTGAGCGCCACGGTTTCACCTTCAACAAGGGTTACGGGCAGAATTTTCTGACGAACGAGGCAATTCCCCGGAGGATCGCCGACGCCTGCGGCGCCGGACCCCTCGACGGAGTTTTTGAGATCGGTCCCGGCATCGGCACGCTCACGGCCGAGCTTTCCGAAAGATGCGGCCGCGTCCTCGCCGTTGAGATCGACGCCCGGCTCATCCCCGTGCTCGGAGAGACCCTTTCCGATCGCGGAAACGTAAAGGTTCTGAACGCCGACGTCATGAAGCTCGATCTGAAACGCATCGTTCCGGAGGAGTTTCCCGGGATGCGCGTGTTCGTGTGCGCAAACCTGCCGTACTACATAACGACCCCGGTCCTCATGCTGCTTATCGAAAGCGGCGCGCCGCTCAGCGGAATAACGGTCATGGTCCAGAAGGAGGTCGCCGACCGGCTCTGCTCCGTCCCCGGCGATCCCAAATACGGCGCCGTGACGGCGTCGGTCGCAAGGTTCGGGACCGTAAGCCGCCTTTTCACCGTGCCGGCCGGGTGCTTCATGCCCGCGCCAAAGGTCGATTCGGCGGTCATAAAAATCACGCCTTACGAAAAAAAGCCGTATTCCGTAGCGGATGAAAAGACGCTCTCCCGCGTCATACGCGGGGCGTTTGCGCAGAGGCGGAAGACGCTTCTCAACTCGCTCGGTTCGGAATTCACCGAGCTTGAAAAAGACGAAATATCCCGCGCGATCGCGGACGCCGGGCTCGCCCCGGGAGTCAGGGGAGAGCGGCTCGGGATAAAAGAGTTCGCGGCGATCGCCGACGGGATATTTACCCGGGAGGAAAAACGATGAACCTGACGGTCGAAGAGGTCAGGGAGGAATACCGGCTCGAAGGGTTTGAGCCGCGCCTCCCGTTCGGTCTCTGCCCGAGGACAGACACCCTTGATTTTGAAGAAAAGACGCGCGCGTTTTACAGACCGGGCGGGCGGCTCATGATCGTCGCCCACCGCGGCGACAGAAACGGAGTTTTCCCCGAAAACTCCCTCGAGGCGACGGAGAACGTCATATCGGCGGGCGCCGACGCTGTCGAGACGGACGTGCAGATGACCCTCGACGGGATACCGATAGTGATGCACGACACGACGCTATCGAGGACGACGGACGCCGACCGTTACGTCGGGAAACCGGGATTTCCGGATACCGACGAGATATGCCGCTGGACTTTTGCGCAGATCCGCGCTCTCAGGCTTAAATATCCGTCGGGACGGATCACGGAATATCTCGTCCCGGCGCTTTCGGATCAGATGCTCCTTTGCCGCGGGCGCGCCTTTCTCACCCTCGACAAGCACGACCGCTTCGACTGGGACCGGGATATATACCCCCTCGTTGTCAAGACCGGCGCGTTTTCGTCGGTGATGGTCCCTTACACCTACACGCCGGAGAGGGCGCTGCGGATACATGAAAGGATGATCTCCGACGGAGGGGAGGCGTCGCCGTTCTTTGCTGACTCGCGCGACGATATCAGGATAGACAGATCCCTGTCGGAGCTTTCCTCGCTCGGAATGCCGCTTCTCCTCAGGGGGACGGAATACCTCCCGGAGGACGACGCCGACTGGGCGCGCCGTCTTTGCCGCATAAACCGCGAGGGCGGGAAATACTATATCGAAACGCTCAGCCCGGTGCACGACAACGCCGCCTGCTGGCGCAGGACGGCTGAGCTCGGCTGCGGCTGGCTGATGGGCAACAGAATATACGAACAGCTCGCCTTTGCGCGGGAGCTTTACCCGGATTACCGGAGAACGTGAGGTCGATATGACAAGCAGGGAAGAGTTCATAAGCATCTACAAAGAGAACATAAAACGCGAAGGGGCGGACAAGTTCCTCGAATACCTGACGGGCCCGCAGAGCGACTTTTTCGACGCTCCCGCGAGCGCCCGTTATCACTGCAGCTACGCGGGTGGTCTCTGCGATCACTCGCTGAACGTTTACGAATGCCTCGTCGATTATCTCGCCCGCGAACGCGCCCGCGACCTCTACGGGATGGAATATACCCCCGAGACCGTCGCGATAGTCGCGCTCCTTCACGACGTCTGCAAGATAAACTGCTACAAAACGTCCTTCCGGAACGTGAAGAACGACCGCGGCGTCTGGGAGAGCGTGCCTTTTTTCGAGTTTGACGACAGACTCCCGTACGGACACGGCGAAAAGTCAGTCTATATCATATCGGGCTATATGCGCCTGAGCCGCGAAGAGGCCTTCGCCATCCGCTATCACATGGGCTTTTCCTCCGACGGCGACAACCGCGACCTCGGCAAGGTCTTCGAGATGTTCCCCCTCGCCTTCGCCCTCAACGTCGCCGACTCCGAAGCGGCGTTCTTCCTGGAAGGGAAGAAGTAATTATTTGTGCAATTCAGCATTTCGAAATCTAAGACAATTGGTTTGAGAGTTTTTTGATGGTATCTCATAAACTTGTGCCTGGCGTTAACGATCTTGCTACGACAAATCCCGAACTAGTCGATGAGTGGGATTTTGAAAAAAATGGCGATTTGACACCGGACACAGTTTCTCACGGTTTGCAGTTAACTGTTTTTTGGAAATGCAAACTCGGTCATAGTTGGAATGCAACAATAGCAAATCGAGCATATGGCAAGACCGGATGTCCTTATTGTTCCGGGAATAAGGTATTGGTTGGCTTTAACGACTTTGCCTCATTGTATCCAAAGGAAGCGGCTGAGTGGGATTATGAAAAGAACGATGGGTTAACACCGGAAATGTATACAAAAAAATCCGGCAAAACTGTTTATTGGAAATGTAAATATGGACATGAGTGGCCATCGAAAATTCTTCATCGTGCAAATGGAAGTGGGTGCCCCATTTGCTCACAGAGAATACAGACTTCATTTCCGGAGAATGCCGTTTTTTACTATATCAAGCAAGTTTTTCCAGATGCAGTTAATAGGTTCAAAGCCAAATATCTCGGGAAAATGGAATTAGACATTTTCATTCCGTCCATAAAAACCGCAATTGAGTATGACGGGGTGCACTGGCATAATTCTCAAAAAATGCTAGCGCGAGAACAAAAGAAAAATTCCATTTGTTCAAAAAACGGAATAAGACTAATTCGCGTTAAGGAATACAAAAAGATCAATCCGCTAGCGGAAATGATAAGTCATACCACAGATGGCAATATTCAAGATATTTCTGCGGCAATGGTTCAATATTATATTGTCCGTCATCACAGTTCGTATGATTCATATGACATCAAAGCGGAAGACAGCATTGAACTGGATAACATCATAAAGAAAGTTATCGGATCAATCAGCGATAAACATGTTGATGTCAACGTTGAAAGAGACAAGCAGAAAATCAGAGAGAGCTATTTGACACAAAGAGAAAAATCCCTTCTTGAAAAAAAGCCATATGTTGCTTCCAAATGGGACTATGACAAAAACGGGAAATTGACACCAGACATGTTTTCAGAGCACTCCGGGAAACCGGTGTGGTGGAAATGTGACAAGTGCGGCGTTTCGTTTGAGAAAAAAATTTCCGATATGTTTCATAACGGAAGAGAGGAACTCTTTTTGTGTCACAAATGCATTTCAGAAAACGCATATAAAAATGTCAGTCGGCAACTCAGCAAACCTGTAAGAGCCATATCGATAAAGACTGGAGAGAAATTTGAATTTACCAGTATTACCGAGGGTTTAAAGTGGGTAAAGGGTGATGCATTCAGAAAAGACTGCACATCCAATATTTCATCATGTTGTAAAGGGAAAATACCACACATTTATGGGTACAAGTGGGAATATATATAAACAGAGAATCATGATTTCTGCGCGCTGAGGAATTACACAAAGAGATAATCTTGCCTTCCACTCAGCCAAATGTCAGCGTCATGCTAAACTAAAGGCCCCCTTGTGTAAAGGGGGCTGGCATCCGAGCAAAGCAAGGATGACTGAGGGATTGTTATAGTAACGGCAAAGATTTTTTTCTCCGTCTGTCGTCCTCGCCCGGTCAATCCCACCGCCTCGCGTTCGCGAGGCACCTCCCTTTACACAAGGGAGGCAAAGGGGACGATCCGCCCGGAAAAAAGCGTCTGACAACCTGGCAAAAAGTGCGAGTCTGCCTGGCAAAAAGTGCGAGTCTGCCTGGCAAAAAGTGCGAGTCTGCCTGGCAAAATCTGTTAATCTGCCTGGCAAAATCTGCTAGTCTGCCTGGCAGATTT
>JAFTDQ010000133.1 GCA_017454075.1 Clostridia bacterium | reverse complement strand
ATTCGCTCTTTCCGTTGTTGGAAGTCTTGGAGCCGTTGTGTCCGCGGAAGGTCCTCGTCGGGGCAAATTCACCGAGCTTATGACCGACCATATCCTCGGTTACATATACCGGGACGTGCTTTCTTCCGTCGTGGACCGCTATCGTGTGTCCGATGAATTCCGGGAATATCGTGGAAGCACGGGACCAAGTTTTGATGACCTTTTTATCGCCCGTCTTATTCATCTCTTCGATCCTTGCGAAGAGCTTCGCTTCTACAAACGGGCCTTTTTTAAGGCTTCTGCTCATATTTCACTGCCTCCCTTATTTGCCATTTCTGCGTCTTACGATGAACTTGTCGCTCTTCGCCTTCTTGGAGCGGGTCTTGTAACCGAGTGCCGGCTTGCCCCACGGGGTAACGGGTCCCGGACGGCCTATCGGAGAACGTCCTTCGCCGCCGCCGTGCGGGTGGTCAACCGGGTTCATGACAGAGCCGCGAACCGTCGGACGGATGCCCATATGACGCTTTTTGCCCGCCTTGCCGAGCTTGATCGTCTCGTGCTCGATGTTTCCGATCTGACCGATCGTCGCCTTGCACTCGAGTCTTATAAGTCTGACCTCGCCCGAGGGGAGCCTGACCTGAGCCATGCCGTTTTCCTTGGCGATGAGCTGAGCCGCGGTTCCGGCCGAACGGACTAGCTGTCCTCCCTTACCGGGATAGAGCTCGATGTTGTGGATGAGAGTACCGACCGGGATCTTTGAGAACGGAAGGGTGTTGCCCGGCTTGATGTCCGAGTTTTCTCCCGAATAGAGCTTGTCGCCGTCGGTCACGCCGAGCGGGGCGAGAACGTAGCTCTTTTCGCCCTTTTCGTTCTGAACGAGAGCGATATACGCCGTGCGGTTGGGGTCGTACTCAACGCCGACGACGGTCGAAGCTCCGTCGGATTCGGCTCTCTTGAAGTCGACGATCCTGTACTTGAGCTTGTTGCCGCCGCCCTGGTGACGGACCGTGATCCTGCCGTAACTGTTGCGGCCGGAATGCTTCTTCTTGATCTCGATGAGACTCTTTTCGGGGGTGCGCTTGGTGACCTCGTCGAACGAAGGAACAGACATCTGTCTTCTCGACGGAGTGGTCGGCTTGAATGTTTTAACTGCCATTTTCTGTCACCCCTTATCAATACATGCCGTCGAAGAACGCGATGGTCTTGGAATCGGCGGTGAGGGTCACTATCGCCTTTTTCCATTCGGAAGTGTATCCCGAGTGAACACCCATTCTCTTCGGCTTTTTCTTCATGTTGATCGTGCGGACCTTGTCGACCTTTACGCCGTCAAACACCGCCTCGACCGCGTTTCTCACGTCCGATTTGGTTGCGTCCTTCGCGACCTCGAACGTATATTTCTTTCCGGCCGTTTCGGACATCGACTGCTCGGTGACTATCGGACGGCGGATGATATCGTACGCGCTTTTCATTTTGCATATACCTCCTGCAGCTTCTCTGCGGCGGCCTTTTCGATGACGAGCGTGTCGGCGTTGAGGATATCGTAGACGTTGATCGTGTTGGTCTGAGCCGTCTTGACACCCTCGATGTTCGCGAAGCTCTTTACGACCTTGGGATCGTTTCCGGCGAGCACGACGAGGGATTTTCTTCCGGCGCCGACGGCCTCGAGCATGTTGACCATCGTTCTCGTCTTGTACTCTTCGGTCCTGATCTCGTCGACGACGACAAGTCCGTCGCCGAGTGCCTTGTCGGAGAGCGCGCCCTTGATTGCGAGCTGTCTCGTCTTCTTATTTATCGTCACGCGATAGGATCTCGGCTTCGGCGCGAAAACGATTCCGCCGTGAACCCACTGGGGAGATCTCGTCGAGCCCTGTCTTGCGCGTCCCGTTCCCTTCTGTCTCCACGGCTTTTTGCCGCCGCCGGAAACCTCGGATCTCGTGAGCGCGGACTGCGTGCCCTGTCTCTGATTCATAAGGAAGGCTCTGACCGCGGTATGAATGACGGCCTCGTTGACCTCTACGCCGAAGACCTCGTCGGAGAGGGCGATCGAACCGACCTCTTTGCCCTGCATATCTACTACTTTTACGTTAGGCATTGACTGTTCCTCCTTCCGCATCAGCCCTTGACGGAGTCACGGATGAAGAGAATGCCGCCGCGGGCTCCGGGAAGCGCTCCCTTTACCGCGATGATGTTCTTCTCCGCGTCCACCTTCGCGACCGTGAGATTGAGAACGGTCACCTGTTCGTTTCCGTACTGTCCCGGCATGATCTTGTTCTTGAAGATCCTTGACGGGTCGGAGTTTGCGCCCATTGAACCGGGCTGACGGTGTACCGGGCCGGTACCGTGAGTCATCTTGAGGACGTGAGCGTTCCAGCGCTTCACGACGCCGGAATATCCGCGGCCCTTCGTCATACCGGTAACGTCGACCTTTTCACCTGCCGCGAAGATGTCGGCGGTGACGGTATCGCCCGTGTTGAATCCGGAAATGTCGTCGAGACGGAATTCCTTGAGGTGCTTTCTGAGAACGCCGGACTTTTTAAGATGTCCTGCCTCGGGTTTTGTGAGTTTTCTTTCCGGAACGTCGCTGAATCCGAGCTGGAGAGCGTCGTATCCGTCCGTGTCTACGGTCTTTTTCTGCGTAACGGTGCAGGGGCCGGCCTCAACGAGAGTGACCGGTATGACGTTACCGCTGGCGTCGAAGATCTGCGTCATGCCTATCTTTCTGCCGATAATGCCTTTTTTCATTGGATTTCTTTCCTCCTGTTTTAGTTATTGGTCGACTCCGGCAGGCGACCGTCGCCGACTTGACATAAAACCTTCGGGGTCCCCGGGTCAGATCACTTGATTTCGATCTGAACGCCCGCGGGAAGCTCCAGGCCCATAAGCGCGTCGATAACCTTGTTCGACGGCTTGATTATGTCGATGAGCCTTTTATGAGTTCTCAGTTCGAACTGTTCGCGGCTGTCCTTGTACTTGTGGACTGCGCGAAGGATGGTGATTATCTCTTTTTCCGTGGGAAGCGGGATGGGACCCGAAACCTCGGCACCGTTGTGCTTTGCGGTATCGACAACCTTCTCCGCCGCCTGGTCTATGAGATAATGATCATAGCTCTTCAGACGAACTCTGAGTTTCTCCTTTGCTGCCATTGCTTTGCCTCCTTATAATACTGGCCTGATACAGTTTTTCGGGGCGAAGACTCGAACACCCGTCCGGGCGTTTCCTGCCCGTAGGATAAGTTTATCCGAAGCCCTCTTTCTTATTTTTTCGAAGGCTCCGGAGAACGCGCGGGGGCGCGTCCCGATTCTTCAACCGCCCGATTAAGCCGCCGCACCCCGCCGAATCGCACCGTATCTGTGGACAATACGGTTCAAACCGCCGGTTTTTACGGCGGAAACGGACATGCTCCGCGGAAATTCCCCCGTCAGACAGAATCAGATCTGCCGGGCAACCTCCCGCTTCAACGCAAATCAAGCGGACAGATTATACACTATGTGATTCCGTTTTTCAAGCCCTTTGAAAATAATTTACAATTTGTTTACAATTTCAGAGCCAAAAAAATCCCCGCCGAAGCGGGGATATGCGTTCATCCGGTCATTCTCAGGTCAATCTCCGAGTTTTATAAGCGCGACGCTGTTCTGTCCGTAACCCGACAGGACAACCGTATCCCCGCACGGACAGACGTAATCAAAACAGCCGTTGACGACCACGGAAGAACCGCCGTCCCTCTCGATAAGGGTCCCGAACGTGAATCCGGGGCCGGCAAGCAGCGCCGCCCTGATATCTTCGGCACCCGTTTCGATGACGTAAGCTATGCCGTATCCTCTGGGCACGCCGGAAAATCCGCTTATCGCCGCGGCGCGGCGTAAGCCGTTTTCGGTCAGCTCCCCGATGGTGAGCATCCCGGGACCGGTAATGACAAAGGCTCTGCCGTTGAAGGAAACGCCATAGCTCATCATGTTCGACGCTGTGCGGATCGCCTGATCCTGTTCCGAAACGCGCTGCCCGGTGACGGTATCGTAATACGAAACGTAAAGGCCTTTCTTGTCGTTGTCAACGTATTTTTTACAAGACGTCACCGCCAGACGGTGATTTTTTCTGTCGAAAGCCATCCCGGTCGTCTCATCGTATTCATCAAAGACGCTTACGCTTCTGTCTCTCAGATCCACCGATATCATACAGGTTTCGCATCTCACGAAGATCATGTTCCCGTCACGGAGCATTTCAACCATCCTCCTCTGATACGGGATCTCGATTTCCCCGGTTTTTTTAAGCGTCGCCGAATCAAATACCTGCAGCGCGCGCCCGTGTTCCGGGGCGATAATGAAGCATCCGTCTCCCGCGACGACGGAGTTCAGCGCCGCGTCCTCGGCCGGCGGATTGATCCTTCCCACGTACCTGCCGTCCGGACGATACACGTAAACCCCGATCCTGACCGGGACGGCCACCGTGCCGTTCTTGCCGTCATAAGCGGGGCGCCCTGTGGCCCCCGGAATTCCGTAGTCTTTCACTGACTTCATCCCGACGGTCTTTCCTCCCTTAACTGCTGAAATAATCTTTTCAACGTTTCTCCGGGTCATGTCTATCGCTTCCGATAAAGAATCCACCCGTTTTCTCAGCTCGGGAATCGACCTCCCGTGTGTGAGATCGTCATCCATCGTGAAAAGACCGTCTTCGATCGCGCCGCTCCGCGTCGCGTCTGTCAGATCCGGAGTCATATCGACGTATACGTGCGCCAGAGCCTGTCTGAGAGACGGATCGTACGTCAGAACGTACCACACGCCGGTCCCTTCGTCATAGCACCTGATCATGCAAGCCGAACCGTCGATATACCCGAACAGAGCGTTATAACCGTTCAGCGCCTCGGCGTACTTTTCGGCGTATTTTTTCCCGACGGAGCGATATGACTCGGGCGGAACAAGATAATAGCCGTCCCCGCTTATCATCTCTTCTTCGCTCTTTCTCATGACTTCGGCAAAAAACTCACCCAGAGCCGGAGGATAGTATTCATCTCCGAAAAAAGCCCCGACCTCGTCTTTTGTCAGTCCGAACAGGAATTTCGAGTCTGACGGAGAAGGAGAAAGCCCCTCGCAGCGGTTGACGATTCTGTATGTGAACGGATTTTCGAACGTAAGCTCTTCAGGCTGCTCCTTTTTTCCTCCCGCCGATTTCTGAAACGTTTTTCTGAGGACCGGTACGGTCAGTTTCCCGACCGAAAACTCCGCGGATCTCTCCCCGTCTTCGCTTTCGATATGAGAATACTTTCCTTCGGCCACGACAAGCCGGGTACCTTCGCCGTCGGTCAGACCGAAAGAACAGCTTCCGTCCTTCAATATGATCTCAAACGTCGCTTTCGCTTCGCTTCCCGCGTCTCCGGCGGTAATCTCGTAAAATGCCCTGTCGGAGTCGCGCGAGACGGTCAGTACCGCCCTGCCCTCCTCCGGGTCGCCGTTTTCCGCGTCGCTGCCCGGGCCGTCTTTGCCGCCGGGAACGAAACTGTAATCCGTTATCAGAGTACAACTTCTGACGGGATTTTTACCGGCTCCGAACAGCCAGTTTTCACCGTAGTTTATTTCGGCTTTCAGTTCAAGCGAGGCGCGCATCCGATCTCCGGTTTTTGTCATTGAGAAAAACGTTCCGCTGTCATCAGGCAGATCGGGAACGTCTGATTCCGCTTTCAGCGAAACAGAAACGAGTCTTCCCCTCCGGTCGGTAAGCGATACTGAGACGATCGGCTCAAATTCCGAAACGCTTTCAATCAGCTCTGCGGCGTCAAGATAATACGCCGCGTCGGTCCCGGTCAGTTTCTCCGCCTCCGCGGATATGATCTCCGAGAGCTTTTTCAGCCGGTCGCCATCCGTCTTTATCGTGAGGATCTTATCGGGGATGATCCCTGCCGAAAAATCGCGGCTGAAACCGATCTCCGTCGCCGCGTATGAATTGTCGGATATGAGCCGGACGAGCCGCTCTCCGATATCGGATGACGCGGTTTTTTCCCCTTTGCCGATTTTTTCCGTATATCTGCTCTCAAGACCCGCGAGCCACATGCGGAGAAGGCCGTAGCCTTCCGGCGAAAGCGGTGATCCGTCGTTTTTCTCGGGGTTTAACGGGGAATTGTCAAGTTTCTCCGCCGCTCCTTCCATGAGAAAATAATAACGGTCGTTGACCGCCCTGCGGAAATACGAATCGCTTCCGCCGGACTTCATTTTTATCGTAAAGTCCGCCTTACCGCGCGTCATATTCTCAGCTGTTCGCAGTCCGACCGACGCCTTTCCGCTCGTCATTTCAAACTCTTTTTCGGAATCATTGCCGATTTTTCGTCCCGAAACCGAAACGGTAAAATCGTTCTTCAGACCAGTCGGATCGGCAGAAAGCCGGAAATCAGCGTTTTCCGAAACGTTCTCCGAGCCGTATATTCCCCCTACGTCCCCGGCAGCCGAAGCGATCTCCGGGAAGAGCATCCCGAAAGCCTCATTTGCCTCTTTTGCATAGTCGGGAACCGAAAACGCCGCAAAAGCGTATATCCCGGCCGCCGCCGCGAGAAGAACGGCGACGGACACCGATATGATTACGATCGGAGCTGTCTTGCTTTTCCTTTTAACTTTAATGTTTTCCGTTATTTCCGTCATGTCAGATTGCCTCCTGTTCGATTTATGAATAACGAAAATAAATGAAGCCGGTTTTCAGTGAGCCCCGATGACCCTGTCCCAGTCGAAAAGCTCTCCGGGGTCGGGCTTTTTAGTCGCGTACTCCTGATGTCCGATAATATGATCTCTGTCGCGGGGAAGCCCGTACGTCCCGCAGATGTCCGTAATAAGCGCGCCGAGCGCCTCGTACTGCGCTTCCGTATATCCGACAAGCTCATCGGAAAGCGCGCGGTACTGCTCCGCCGATATGTATCTGAGCATCTCTTTTTCCGAGCCCATCGCAAGGAGCTCGACGCCTATCGAATAGAGATTCATTTTGTTTTTCAGCCGCTCGTCTCCCTTCCATTTTCCCACGCCTGCGTGCCAGGCGCAGCGGTACTCGGGAATGAAACAATATATTTTTCCTTCCCGGTCAATGACGTAGTTCGTGCTGACCTCGCCTTTCAGATATATGTTTTTTATGTCATCGACGACGTAGGGATCCTCCGGCTTTGCCTTTACGTTACTCGAAAAATGTATCATTATAAACTCGACGTCCCTGTCTCTCTCAAACGAATAATCCTCGACCGGGGTCATATAATATTCAGTCGACAGCGGGGAAAGATCCCGGAATGGAGACGCCTCATTCCCCGTCCCGATCGGGAAAGAGCTCTCCGCCGAGGTGTCCGCCGACGTTTCGGATACCGGGGAGCTTATCTGCCCGGCCGGCGTCATACGGCGGTCCGTCAGCATGGCGGACTGCTCTCCCGAAACAGCTTCCCGCGCGCCGCAGGAACAAAGCGATATCAGCGCGATAAGGATCGCCGCCGCTCTTTTAACGGTCATCGCGTCACCTCCTTTTATCAAATTATACCACCGCGGGGCGGTTTTGTAAATCCTTTCGGAAATTTTTATTCTTTTTTGTTTTTTTCCGGGCTCCGCGCGCTTGCATTGAAAGGCCGCGGATGGTATAATATTCGCGCGCTATTCACGTTATTTTTTATTAAAAAGGAGAAAAATCCTCATGATGGGACCTCCCCCCGGAAACGGGACAGATAAACTGAGAGAACCCAAACCGAAGAGTTTGAAGGAAGTGCCCGGCTACGTCTGGCGGATCGTTTCAAAGTTCACCTACCGGCTGTTTTACATATTCCGCCTTGTCTGGGAGACGCGGCCGTGGATCCTTTTCCTCATGATGTTCACGGCGATCGTGAACGGCGTCATGCCCGTCATCGCCGCAAAGATCTCGGCAGCGCTCATCGACGAGCTCGCAACGGCCTGGAAGCTCGCGCAGTCGGGCGGGGCGGTCGCCCGCGGGGTCGTCACGCTCCTCGTCGTACAGGCGGTGTATCAGGTCGTATCCGGCGTGATAGGTCAGGTGTCGTCCACTCTCTCGAGCATAGCCGGAGAGCTTGTCGTCAACCACGTCAACGTCAAGATCATGAAAAAAGCGATGGAGATCGACCTCGCCGACTACGATACTCCGGATTTCTACGAAAAGCTCGAAAACGCCAGCCGAGAGGCCGGGCACCGGCCGATACAGATCCTTCAGGCGAGCTTCAATATAGTGAGCCGGCTCATCTCGATCATAACCTTCGTCGTGATCCTCTGGTCTGTCAGTCCGTTCGCTCCGTTCGTGATGGCGGCGTTCGCCGTTCCTTCGGCGATAATAACCTTCATTTACCGCAAAAAGAACTTCAATTATATGCGCCACCGCTCTAAGGACCGCCGTCAGCTGAACTACTATTCGTCCCTCATGACGAACAAGGACCTTGCGAAGGAGGTCAAGATCTTCAACCTCGGCGGGACGTTCATCGACAGATACCGCTCCGTCTTCGCAAAATACTTTGCCGGGCTGAAAAAGCTGTTCGTCGCGGAAGGCCTGTGGCAGGCGGCGACCTCCATCGCCTCGACCGGGGTCATGACCCTGCTCTACGTCTTCATAGCATCGGGTGTGAGCGGGGGCAGATATTCCGTCGGTGATTTCTCGCTGTATTCAGGGGCGCTCGTTTCGGTCGCCTCCGGAGTGAGTTCGCTTATCGGTATTTTCGCCTCGATATACGAGGGCACGCTGTTTATCGACAACCTCATAGTGTTCATGGAGCGCAAGAGCACCGTCGTGCCCCCCGCCGGCGTCGAGCCGCGCAGGCTGACCCGGCACGTCGCCCACAGGTTTGAGCTGAAGGACGTTTCGTTCAGCTATCCCGGGAGCGAAAAGCGCGTTATCGACCACGTCAGCCTCGTGATCGAAGAGGGCTCGACCGTCGTGCTCGTGGGACTCAACGGAGCGGGAAAGACGACGCTCATCAAGCTTCTCACACGGCTTTACGACCCGACCGAGGGCGTGATACTCCTCGACGGGTACGACATACGCGAATATGACGTGAGGGACGTATATTCGGCCTTCGGGATCATTTTCCAGGATTTCGGAAAATACGCGGTCAGCGTCAGGGAAAACATCGTATTCGGTCAGATCAGCCGGCCGTACGACGACCTGAACGTGACGGAGGCGGCCCGCCGGAGCAACTCGGAAGGGTTCATCAGCGCCCTCCCCGACGGATACGACACGCCGCTCATGAAATATTTCGAGACGAACGGGATCGAGCTCTCGATCGGACAGTGGCAGAAGCTCTCGATCGCCCGCGCGTTCTATTCCGATACCGACATCCTTATTCTCGACGAGCCGACGGCCTCTCTTGACGCGATAGCCGAACAGGAGATATACCGCCAGTTCGACGAGCTCCGCCGCGACCGCACGACGATATTCGTCTCGCACCGGCTCTCGAGCGCGACGACGGCGGACAAGATCGTTGTCCTCGAAAACGGCAGGGTCGTCGAGACCGGCACCCACGCCGAGCTTATGGCGGCTAAAAAGCAGTATTTCGAGCTGTTTTCAGCCCAGGCGGAGCGGTACATCGCCTCGGCGGAGGATATCCGGGATCAGAGCGAAGGTCAAAAGTGAAAAACGGTTTATACATAGAGCCGCGGGCAAAAACCCGCGGCTCTGTTTTTTTCATCTCAAAGTCAGTTCATTCTGACTTATCGCGGCCGTCCGAAAACAGCGAAGCGATTTCCTTCGATATGCTGAGAATATCCTCCTCATATTCCGGCTCAGTTTCAGTAATGCCGGCCGGATAAACGTAGGAACACCCTGTCCCGTTGTAAAGGAAAGAGTACGTTTTGCCCTCTTCGAGAACTATAGAATTGCCCCGAATGATCGGCAGCATGCCGGCGGTCTCCCCGGAATCAAATTCAATTGTGAAATCATCGGTCTCATACAACTTATCCATCGATCCGAGATCTTTTCCCGTCTTGTCTGAGGCAAATTTGAGAAAAGCCTTTTCATCTCCGTTCCCGAAACCGTAATAGTTGTCGGACATTATGCTGATATGATCGCCCAATGAGACGTGCAGCAAATTATTGCCTTCATCTGCCATTTCAACGTCAACGGCGGCAACGGAATGACCGTCCACGGTCCTGCTTTCTCTGTTCCAGGTCAGACAGTATGTAATCCTGTTTACAGTACCAAGAACAAGGGAATACGCCCGGTTTGCGGTTTTGTAATCGCTTGTCAATTCATTCAGTGATGAGTAGACAACTCTGTCCGGCGTTGAATAGATCTCATTTGAAGCCGGGTTGCAGTTCGCCAACAATACGGAAACGGTAAGTATAGCGATTATGATACAAATAATGTTTTTCATTTCTCTACCTCATTTGTTTTCTATTAACTGCCCCATTTATTTGTAAGATTGATTTTATCGTGTATTTTTGCCCATTCACATGTAAGGTTTGAGGAATACGTCGGATTACCCTGATTCATTACTGATGTTACCGAATTATCACCTGAATACCCGCTTCTTGCGTTCGAAACAGAGGCAAGTCCGTCAGTTTGCTTTGGGTGAGCAAGTTTCAAAGCATGCCCCATCTCATGAACAATTGTTTTTCGTACTTGATCGGTATCACCGTACAGCGGGCCATTGATACTGGTATTTAGCGATATTATAACCTTGGTGCCGCCTTATAATATTATTTGCATGGCAAAAATCCGTATTGTGCGCACAATAAGATACGTTCTTCGCCGTGACACCGTTATTATATCATAAAAAAGAAATTTGTCAAGTCGTT
>JAFTDQ010000132.1 GCA_017454075.1 Clostridia bacterium | reverse complement strand
TCTTTGAGAAGCTTCTCAAAGATCCTCGAAACCGAACCCGAAAAGTTCGACTGGTGCGTTAAGGAATACGTCGAGCTGCTCCGAAAGATACACGGCACGGTCGTCCCTGAGGGGAAGCTTCCCGACATGAAGGAGACGGCCCTCTCATGGGCGCGCTTCATGCTCGATTATCTGCCCGAAGGGGACGGCAAAAAGCTCCTTGCGATGGTCGAGGCGGTCCCGCACGACGATCACATGATCCACGGCGACTATCACACGAAAAACGTCGAGCTCCAGAACGGCGAGGTTCTCCTTATCGACGTGGACACGCTCGCCGTCGGCAATCCGATATTCGAGCTCGCCTCGATGTTCAACGCTCTCGTCGGATACTCCGAGCTCAATCACGAGGTCATAAAGAAATTCCAGGGCTTTGATTTCGAAACGGGCTGCGCCTTCTGGCGGAAATCCCTTTCCGAATATCTCGGAACGAAAAGCGAGGTCAAGATCCGGGAGGTCGAGGACAAGGCGCGCATCATCGGATACACCCGCATGATACGCCGCTCCGTCCGCCGCGGCGGTCTCGACACCGAGGAGGGCCGCGCCGAGATATCCTTCTGGAAGGAAAATCTCCTCGCCCTGCTCTCGAAGACCGACAAGCTCACCTTCTCGCTGAACGACCTTGAAATTGAGGCGATACCCGAAAATCTCGCGGAGGTACAGGGCTTCGTCGACGAGCGGCTCGAAAAGATCGACTGCCCGCCGAAGGCGGTCATGCAGATCGGCATAGCCGTCGAGGAGATCTTCATAAACATCGCGAATTACGCCTACGCCCCCGAAAAGGGGCACGCGACGGTGAGCGTCGGGGTGACCGACAATCCCGTCGCCGTCACGATCTCCTTCACCGATCACGGCGTCCCGTACGATCCGCTCGCAAAGGAAGATCCCGACGTCACCCTCCCGGCCGGGGAGCGGCAGATCGGCGGGCTCGGCGTCTTCATGACGAAAAAGCTCATGGACGACGTGAGCTACGAATATCGCGACGGACAGAACATTCTGACCCTCAAAAAGAATCTTTGAACCGGATGGATCTGAAAAAAGTAAAAAACCTTGACCTGCATCTTCACACGACGGCCTCGGACGGGTCGTACACCCCCGCCGTGATGCTGTCCCGCGTGAAGGAGGCGGGCATCGGGCTTTTCGCCCTGACCGACCACGACACGGTGAAGGGATGTCGCGAGATCGCGGGCCTGCTGACGGACGGCGATCCCTTCTTCCTGACCGGAGCGGAGTTTTCCTGCAAGGACGAGGAGGGGAAATACCATATCCTCGGCTACGGGTTCGACCCGGACGCCGCCTCCGTCACCGGGCTCATCAAGCTCGGGCACGGATACCGCGTGGCTAAGGCCCTCGCGCGGCTTGAATTTCTTAAAAACGAGTTCGGCTTCGTATTTACCGACGCCGAGATCGATGAGCTTTTCCGTAAAAACAGCCCGGGAAAGCCGCATATCGGCGCCCTTATGGTAAAACACGGATACGCGGAGAGCGTGTCGGCCGCAATAAACGGTTTCATAAACAAAAAACATTTCAGCGAGGAACACGTCCGCCCGGAGGAGGCGATCGGCGCGATACTCGCGGGGGGCGGCATACCCGTGCTCGCCCATCCCCCGTACGGGAGCGGCGAGGAATACGTTTTCGGAGAAGACATGGAGAGGCGCCTTACGAAGCTCACGCGCTTCGGTCTCAGGGGAGTCGAGGCGTTCTATTCGCTCTATACCCCGAAGGTGCGCGGCGAGATGCTTTATTTCGCCGACCGGTTCGGTCTTCTCGCAACGGCGGGGAGCGACAGTCACGGGGAAAACAAGGGCGGCACCCCGCCGGGGAGCACCGGTCTGCCGGGTCCCGAGGACTATCCCCCCGCCCTGCTCGGATTCCTCGACGAGGTAAGCCCGAAAGTTTACCGGCCGCGACCGGCTGACCCGGGAGGTGAAAAGACTTGAAAAAAGCGCTTCTTACAGCCGGGATCATTCTGATCACGGCGGGGGCTCTGTCCCTGATTTTCGCGGCGCTCTGTCTCTTCGGGTACTTTCACGTGCTCGACGGGTCGCCGGAGCTCTATTCGCGGCTCCGCCGGTTTTCCGTCCTGTTCTTCGCCCTCGGCGGAGTTCTCACGGCGGCGGGGATCGCCTGCTTCGTCATAAGGACCCGGCTCTGACAACGGATAAGACAAAAAACATTCAGGAGAGGAACGAAAAATGGAAGGTATCGAAAAAGTTTACGGTTTTCTCGACATGGCGCAGACCTATTATCTCGCGACGGTCGAGGGGGATCAGCCGAGGGTGAGACCCTTCGGCACCATACTGCTCTACGGCGGGAGGCTCTATATCCAGACCGGAAAGGTAAAACAGGTATCGAAGCAGCTCGCTCTTAATCCGAAGGCCGAGATCTGCGCCTTCAGCGGGGGCGAGTGGCTGAGGATATCCTGCGAGCTCGTGAACGACGACGACCGCGCCGTAAAGGTCGCGATGCTCGAAAAAATGCCCGAGCTCCGCGCGATGTACAGCCCCGACGACGGGAACACGCAGGTCCTTTACATGAAAAACGCGACGGCGACCTTCAGCTCCTTCACGAAGGCGCCGGAGACCGTCACGTTCTGATCCCGGGGAGAGGACGGCAGATGAGCGATTTCAGACTTCTCGGCTTCCGGTACAGCCCCGGCTACGGCGATATGCTCGGCGGCTCGCACAGCGTATCGCTGCGGCGCGAAAAGGACGGCGCCTGGACGGTGACCGTCAGCGACAGGGAGATCCATTCCTCGCCGACCGTCGTGAAAAAATACGCGGCTTCGGAAGAGAACGTACGCCGGCTCGGGGAGTTTATCTCGAAAAACAGGATCGCGTCGCTTGAAAAGAGGCCGAAGGGCGATATGTTCGTCACGGATTACAGCCCGTGGAGCGTTTCGTTCGATTATGAAAAGACGTCATTCGGGCGCGTTTCCCGCAAATACTGCGGCTTTTACGAGTATCAGAAATTCAGCCAGCGCGACGGGCGGCTGATAAAGGAGCTCCTCGGGATTTTCGACTCGCTTCGCGGCGAACTGATATCGGAGACGGTCGAGGAGGACTGAACGTAAATGAGATCGTATTTTGCCGGCGGGTGTTTCTGGTGCGTCAGCCCGATATTCCGGCTTTACGGCGTCGACAGGGTCGTGAGCGGATATTCCGGCGGACGGGAGGAAAACCCGTCCTACGAGGACGTAAAGGCGCAGAAAACCGGTCACAGGGAGACCGTGATGCTCGAATACGACCCGCGTAAGGTTTCGTACGGGACCCTGCTCGGGGTGTTTTTCGACAACGTCGATCCCTTTGACCCGGGAGGACAGTTCATTGACCGCGGGAGGTCCTACACCCTCGCGATCTACTACGTGAACGAAGAAGAGAAAAAGCTCGCCGGGGAAAAGATCGCGGAGCTCGAGCGGGAGTCGGGGAAAAAGGCGTTCGTGTCGTTAGAGCCGTTTTCGGGCTTTTACGAGGCGGAGGAGCGGCATCAGGATTACGACCTGAAAAACCCGGAAGCCCTTGAAAAAGAGCTCGTCGCCTCGGGGAGAAAACAAGTCTGACCCTACTGAACGGACAAGAACGGATAAAAACACGGAGGGACCGTCGCGTGACGGCCCCTTTTTCGCGCCAGCCAGACAAAAGGCCCCCTTGTGTAAAGGGGGCTGCCCCGTAGGGGCTGAGGGATTGTTTTAGCATGGACAAAGACGTTTTATTCCGTCTGTCGCCCTCGACCGGCCAATCCCTCCGCCTCGCTTCGCTCGGCACTTCCCTTTACACAAGGGAGGCGACTATTTTTGCATCGCTCTTTATCCGAAGAATGTATATTATTGCTTTGCGCTTTTTTCCACCTCATCCGGTCGCGTCGCGACCACCTTCTCCTCAAGGAGAAGGCTTTCAAAGGCCGGCGGCGAGATAAACGAAAGGCTTCTTCCGGTATATTTTCGTCAACTGAAAAGATCAGATGGCTTACGGCTGAGCCGGGAGTTTGAGCAGCGCAAAACAAAAGGCTTCTCCTTGAGGAGAAGCTCCGGCGGAGCCGGTGATG